>JBDTSC010000119.1:0-10209 GCA_039931375.1 Ardenticatenales bacterium | reverse complement strand
CGCCCACGCCGCCGCGCACCGCCGTCCCGACCGCGATCGCGACCGCCACCGCCTGGCCGCTGCTGCTGCCGCGGCTGACCCGGTGAGCGGGTAGAATCCGCCCCGTTCGCTGGCTCGCCGAACCCAAGGGAGACGCTCATGACCGCCCGCCGCTACCCGATCCTCCTCGCCCTCACCGTCGGGCTGGCCTGCGGCCTCGTCGTCGCCGCCGCCACCACCGGTGCGCGGCATCGCACGCCAGCCGTAGCCGCGCCCGCCGCCGCCGCGCCCGGACGGGCCGCGGTCGCGGTGGCGGTCCGCCGCTCCGCCGCGATCGCGTTCGTCCCGAACGCCGGCCACGACGATCCGTGGGCGGACTTCAGCGTGCCGGGCGAGCGGACCAGCGTGCTCTTCGGGGCGGGCGGCCTCTCGTTCCGCCTCAGCCGGCCGTCCGCGGCGCGCGCCGCGGCGTGCGCCGGCAAGCGCGGCCGCGGCGTCTGCCTGGCCTCTATGACCCTCGGGCCGGCGCCGGACGCGCTCGCGCCCCTGGCGGCCGGACAGCGCGCGGGCGATGCGCAGCGCGGAACGGTGGACGCGGTGGCCGTCGAGTTCGTCGGCGGGCGGGCGGGCGCGCGGCCGGAGCCGTCGGCGCGGGCGGTGACGACGGTGACGGATTTTCGCGGGCGGCCCGAGGAGTGGCGGACGGTGCCGACGTACGGGCGGCTGACGTACCGCGCCGTGTGGCCCGGCATCGACGTGGCGTATGACGGCGACGCGTCGCGCCTCAAGCAGACGTTCACGCTCGCGCCGGGCGCGGACGCGGGCGCGATCCGCATGGCGTGGCGCGGCGCGAGCGGGCTGCGCGTCGGCGCGGACGGCTCGCTGGTCGTCGAAACGCCCGCCGGACCGATCGTCGATACGCCGCCCGTCGCGTGGCAGGTGGTCGATGGGCGGCGGCGGGACGTCGACGTTCGGTTCATGGTCGGCGATGACTCCTCGTACGGCTTTGCCGTCGGCGCGTACGACACGCGCCGGCCGCTGATCATCGACCCGGCCGTCCTGGTGTGGACGGGCTTCATCGGCGCCGCCGGGTTCGACCGGGGGCTCGGGCTGGCGCTCGGGCCGGACGGCACGGTCTGGGTGGCAGGGGAGAGCGGTCCGGTGGCGTACGTCGCCCGACTGTCGGCGGACGGGATGACGCAGCTCTCGCTGGGGCTGTTCCACGCCGACAGCTCGATCGCGGCCTTCGACATCGATGTGGACGCCGAGGGCGCGGCCTACGTCACCGGGATCGTGCAGGGCGACGGCGGGACGGCGTTCCCGTGGCTGGGCGGGCCGGACGCGACGTACAACGGCGGCCTCGCGGATGCGTTCGTTGCCAAGCTCACGCCCGACGGGCAGTCGCTCGTGTACTGCGGCTACCTCGGCGGCGCGAACGTCGACTTCGGCGAGGGCATCGTCGCCGGCGCCGGCGGGACGGCGGTCGTGTCGGGGCTGGCGCAGTCGACCGAGGCGACGTTCCCGGCCGTGATCGGGCCGGACATAACGCAGAACGGGTCCTTCGACGCCTTCGTCGTCAAGCTGAAGGCGAAGCCGACGGCGGCCAAGGTGAACGACAACTATGCGTGGGCCGGCTTCGTCGGCGGCGCGGGGGACGACGTCACGGCCGGGACGGGCGGATGGTACTCGGCGGGGCACGTCGCGCTGGACAAGGACGGCAACGCCTACCTCTCGAACCAGACGACGTCCCACGAGGACACGTTCCCGGACGGCGACGGGCTCGGTGATCTGCCGACGTTCGATGGCACGTTCAACGGCGGCGATCTGGACGCCTACGTCGTCAAGGTGAAGGCGGACGGCACGGGGTTGGCCTACGCCGGCTACCTGGGCGGCAGCGCGGACGAGGACGCGAAGGGCATGGCCATCGATGATGCCGGGGCCGCGTACCTGACGGGCGATACGGCGTCCGCCGACTTCCCGGTGAAGATCGGCCCGGACCTCACGTTCAACGGGATGCACGACGCCTATGTGGCCAAGATCAACCCCGACGGGCGATCCATCGCCTGGGCCGGCTACCTCGGCGGCGACGACGACGAGCAGGGGCAGGCGGTCGACCTCGGCCCGGACGGGCGGCTGTACGTCGCCGGCCGCACGGAGTCGCAGGCGGACACGTTCCCGGCGGTCGTGGGCCCCGACCTCACGCACAACGGCCCGGACGGCCTGGACGACGACGCGGACGAGGGAGATGCGTTCGTCGGGCGGCTGGCGGCGGACATCGGCCACGCGGACCCGCACGACAACTGGGACTACATGGGTTACATCGGCGGCGCACAGGCGGACGGCGCGTACTGGCTCAAGGTGAACGCGCACGGCGATGCGTTCGTCGTCGGCGACACGGACTCGTTCGACGACACGTTCCCCGACGGGAGCGGGATGGACGGCATCGAGTCGTGGGACACCGCCCAGCACGGCGGAACGGACGCCTTCGTGGCGCGCATCGACTGGACGGCGCCGTGGCGGCCCGGGGCCAGCGCGATCCTGCCGTGGCTCGGCCGCGCGGTGGTGCGTGAGGAGGCGCCCGTGCTCTTCCCCGTCACCGCGACGCCTTCCCGTACGCCCGGCCCGACGCGCACGCCGCGCCCGTCGCCCACCACGCGCCCGACGGCGCGGCCGACCGCACTGATCACGCCGCCGGCGGGCGAGGAGATCGTCTTCTTCGACGACTTCAGCGATCCGGGCAGCGGCTGGGACGTGATCGACGCGGGCGGCGACGTCTGGCGCTACGTGGACGACGAGTACGAGGTCTCGACGACGAACACCGGCACGTTCACTGCGCCGTTCGCGCCGCGCACCGTGTCCTTTGACGACGGCGCGCTCGAGGTGACGCTGCGGCGGACGGCGGGCTCGGATGCGTCGGGTGGGCTCGTCTTCGAGGGCGGCGGGTTCAGCTACGCCTTCCTCATCGGCGGCGCGCGCTTCGGGCTCTTCAAGTTCGGCGGCCCCAGCGCCGTCGCCGTGATCGGCCCGGCCGCGTCGCCGTTCATCCCGACGGCCCTGGACGTGCCGATGCGCCTGCGCGTCGAGCGCTACGGCACGCGCGTCGTCCTGCTGCTGGACGGCCACGTGCTCGGCGAGACGACCGCCGACGACCTGGCGACGGGCGGACAGGCGGGGTTCTTCGTGAACAGCGAGTCCAAGGTGCCGGCGACGATGCGGTACGACGACTTCAAGGTCACGGGCTGGGCGGCGGGGCGGGCGACGCCGACGGCCGGGTTGCCGTTGCGGTAGCCGCGGGGGCGACGGGATCCTCCGCCGGCGAGCGGCCCTCGCCCCCCGACCCCCACGCCCAGCGCTTGGGGGTCGGGGGCGGAGGGTGGCGTGAAGCGATACGGGGCTTGTTTCGCGCGGCCGCTTTCGAGAATGCGATATGGGGAACGGCTAGGATGGTCGGGGTAACGAGGCCTATGGCGCGTCCACCGGCTCGTCGAACGCGACGCCGCGGAGCATCACCGGCAAGAACACGCGCGTGACCATCGTCGGTGTGGCTGGCGTCGCGACCGGCGTTGCCGTGTGCGATGCGTCCGGCGTCGGCGTGTCACCGCCGGAGGTCGGCGTGGGCGTCGGGCTGGCGATGGACGACGGGGTTGGCGTCGGCGTGCTCGTCGTGCCCGGGCCGGGCGTTTCGGTCGTCGCGACGCCGGTTGCGGCCAGCGTCGGGGTGAGCGTGGCGGTGGCCGTCATCGAGGCGGTGGGTGTGATCGTCGGCGTGCCGATCGGCGTCTGGGTCGATGTGGCCAGGGCTGTTCCGCTCGCGGTCGGCGACGGGCTCGGGGTCTCGGCGGTGGTCGGCGTGGCGGAGGGGGTGGACGACGGGGTTGCGGTCGATGCGATCGTCGGCGTGAGCGTGGGCGTCGGCGTGGGCGTGAGCGTCGGCGTGAGCGTCGGCGTGGCCGTCGAGGTGGCGGAGGTCGTGATCGTCGGCGAAGGTGTTGCGGTCGAGGTTGCGGTCGAGGCTGCGGTCGAGGTTGCGGTCGACGTGGCCGTGGGCGAACCCGTCGGCGTCGCCGTTCCCGCCTGGGCGGTGTAGACCACGTCCAGGTGCGGGCGGGTCGTGCCCGTCGAACGGAACAGGCGCTCGTAGGTGCCGGTGGCCGGGCCGCGCAGCGTCACGCCGTGGTTGGGCATGTTGCCGTTCACCCAGTTGCCGACGAGGACGCGGATGTCGAACGTGCGCGCGCCCGGATCGTTGTCCGTGTCCCACGAGCCCCACGTGCCCGACGTGGGCGGGCGGTTGTTCCACGTCACCGTCGCCTGGTTCCAGTCGAGCGTGATGCGTTCGACGATGATGTGGATCGGGCTGTCGCCTTCGCCGCTGTTCAGGTAGACCTTGAGCTCCCCTGAGTTGATCGTGGCGTCGGCCGGGATGGCGGACGTGTCAAAGCGCAACAGGGGGTAGTGCTCTTGGGCGTTCGACTTCAGCTCGACCGGCCACGCGGTGGCCGTGTCGTGGTTGCTGGCGGGGCTCGACTCGTCGACGTACGCATCGGCCTCCGGGAAGAGCGTGACGGAAGTGGCGACGACGGCGACCGCGGCGGGACGGGCCGCGGCGGCGGTGCTCACGGCGCCCGCCGCGGCCGTGAACGCGGCGAATAGGGCGAGGGCGAGGACGGCGGCGATGTGCGGGTGTCGCCGACGGCGGGCGATCGGGCGGGCGATCGGGCGGGCAAGAGGGGCAAGAGGGGCAAGGGGGTGATGGGGCATAACGCGATCCTTAGGGACGAATGGGCAAATTGGCTGCCAAGCAGATCGACCACCCTAGCACGCGGGACGCGCGAGTGGCAACCGCGTCGCCCGCAAGGCAGCGCTCAGAACGTCGGCAGCGCCTCCAGGTTGTCGCCCGGATCGTCGTCCGGGACGTCGCGGAAATAGGGGCGCTTGCCCGCCGGGCGGATCAGCTGGCAGCCGACGACGGCCAGGACGCGGCGGGTCTGCAGGGCGATCGCCTCCTCGATGGTGAGGTCGAGGCCGGTGTCGAACTTCAGGTCGGTGATCATCGTCCTCTCGCGGCGCACGGCCACCGGCGTGAGCGTGGCCAGCGCCAGCTCGCGGTTGGCGATCCGGCGCAGCACGTCGCCGATCGCCAGCTCGATCCGATCGCCCGTCTCGGCGATCTCGTAGACCAGCGCCTCGAGGCCCGCGAACGCCGTGCCCGTCGGGTCGCGGCGCTTGTCCACCAGCAGGATGGCGACGGGCTCGGGCGTCGCCATCACCTCCGGCACGGCGGCGTAGCTCATGCCGTCCTCGTCCACGTTCGCCTCGCGGTACCGGTAGGCGACCCAGTGGACGAGCTCGAAGAAGGGGTCGGGCCGCGAACGGCCGATGTCGAGTCGATCGGGGATGGACTCGAAGAGCGTCGTGATCTCGGAGGTCTGCTTCTGGGCCTTGGCCTCGCCCGCGTCCTCCTTGGCGTTCTCGATGACCTCGTAGACGATGACCGCTCCCACGATGCCGATGAACAATCCGCCCAGAAGACCGGCGACGATGTCCGCCAGGATCCCGGTGTCCGCCTGGAATTCGGCAAGCGTGACCGGCACGTCCAGGTCACCGTTGTCCTTGGCGTGCGGCCGGGCCTCGTAGCGGATCGTCAGGTCGGCGTTGAACCAGTGCGGGACCTCGACCTCGCCCGTGATCCGGATCGTCAGGACGCCGTCGGACCCCGTGATGTTCACGGAGCGGTACTCGCCGTCCGCGCCCTCGAGCGGGTGGCGGAAGGTGCCGTCCGGCTGCTCCTCGGCCCAGCTGTGCCACTTGTTCGCCGCCAGACGGCGGAACGTCTCGGCCGATGCGCCCAGGACGAACGACCGGTCGGCCGGCAGGAACGTCGCGGCCAGCGAGACGTCGCCGCGCGGGATCACGGCGTCTTCCGGCGGGCCGGGCGGCGGGGCGATGCGGTAGTCCTTGTTCACGTACAGCCCCCACGCCGCGGACAGCTGAGCGTCCGCCGCGACGCGCCGGCTCTCCGCGGCGATCACGGGCGTGCGTCCGCCCTTGATCGTGAAGGTGCGCGCGAGCGCCGTGCCCAAGAACGTCGCCGCCGCGTCCCGGACCCCGAGCTGCTGCAAGGCGGCGTCCGTCGCGGCATCGAAGCCCGCGAACGACGCCGCGACGACGATCCCGGCGCTGAGATCGTCGACCGTCGCGACCTTCGGCGATGCGGCCAGCGCGATCAACAGGCCGGCCACGCCGACCGTGCCGGCCGCGCTGAACGGGACGGCCACCGCCAGGTCGGCGTTCTCGCCCAGGGGCAGCACGGCGACGGAGGTGGGGGCCTCGAGGGTCGCCGTCACGCCGCCCAGCGGGATGCTGCGCGGCAGCGCGCCCGCGGCGTACAGCGCGTCGAAGATCGCCAGGAAGAACTCGCCGCCGAACAGGATCTCGTAGTCGAAGCCCGTGGCCATGCGGGTGTGGTCGATCATCGAGCGCCTCCAGGGTCGGGATGTGGCTCGTCCGCAGGTGCGTCGTTCGCCGACGTTGTGCGGCGATGTTTGTGCGCCGACGTTGTGCGCCGACGTTGTGCGGCGTCAGTCATAGCAGCCTTGGTAGGGTGCGTCAATCCGGCCATCCGGCCAGCACGGGCGCTCTCTGGGCGGCGGTTGCCGTCTGGCTGGTGCGGCGGTACGCTGAGGAGGGCGCGACCATCCGCGCCATCCGCGCCGCGACATCGCCCGCCGCGGACACTTCGTGGAGGTACTCATGCGTCTAAATGCGATGAAGTTCGGCCTGGCCGGTGGGATCACCGTCGGCGCCTGCGTTGCGCTGACCACCGTGGCCGCGCTGCTCGGCGTGGCCGGGTTCCCACCGCTCGCCGCCTGGATTGCGACGTACTACGGGCCGTGGGGCTACAGCGTGACGTGGCTCGGCGTCCTCGTCGGGTTCGCGTATGCGTTTCTGGACGGGTTCGCGCTCTTCGGGGTGCTGGCCTGGCTGTACAACCGGCTGGTCGGGTAGCAGCGCGCCGGGCCGGCGCACCGATCACGCTCCGACCGCTCAGCGAAGCGCCGCGGCGCGCGAGCGCAGCCACGCCTTCTTCGCCTCGATCGCCCAGAACACGATCGAACCGTAGGCGATGCAGCGCATCGCGTCCGCCGCGCCCAGCGGCACGGTGTCCAGGGCCGCCCGCAGCGGCGCGGCGTACACTGCCGCTAACTGCATCGACAGCGTGAGGACGACCGCGCCGAACAGCGCGAGGTTCGATCGCCAGCCGAGGGTGAACAGCGATCGGCGCTCGGAGCGTACGGCCATCGCGTGGCCCATCTGGCTGATCGTGAGCGTCGTGAACACCATCGTCCGCCACGCCGGATCGCCGACGCGCCATGCGGACCAGCCGGCGGCGAGCGACGTGGCGGCCAGGAGCGCGCCGACCCACAGTACGTGCCGCCCGAGGCCGCGGCCGAAGATCGTCTCGTCCGGTGGGCGGGGTGGGCGGTTCATCACACCGGCCTCCGCCGGCTCGACGGCCAGCGCCAGGCCGGGCAGACCGTCCGTCACGAGGTTCACCCACAGGATCTGCAGCGGCAGCAGCGGCAGCGGCATCCCGAGCAGCGGGCCGACCAGCATGACCCCGACCTCGCCAGCGTTGCTGGCCAGGGCGTACAGGACGAACCGACGGATGTTGTCGTAGACCACGCGGCCCTGCTCGACGGCGCGCACGATCGTCGCGAAATCGTCGTCCAGCAGCACCATGTCCGCCGCTTCCTTCGTCACGTCGGCGCCCGTGATGCCCATCGCCACGCCGATGTCCGCCTGCTTGAGGGCCGGCGCGTCGTTCACGCCATCGCCCGTCATCGCCACGACCTGGCCGCGCGCGTGCAGCGCCCGGACGATCGAGAGCTTGTGCTCGGGGGAGACGCGCGCGAACACGGAGCACGTGGCCGCCGCCTGGACCAAGCCGTCGGGCGAGAGGCCGTCGAGATCGACGCCGGTCAGGACGATCTCATCGCCCTCGGCTCCCGCTCCCGACGGCCCGGCGTCCGCCGACGCTTCGAGGATCCCGACCTGCCGCGCGATCTGCAGCGCGGTCAGCGGGTGGTCGCCGCTGATCATGATCGGGCGGATGCCCGCCGCCCGGCAGCGCGCCACCGCCTCGCGCGCCGCTGGCCGCGGCGGGTCGATCATCGCCGCCAGCCCGACGAACGTCAGCCCTTCCTCGGCGGTCGCGGACGGCGCAGCCAACGTCGCCTTCCCATCGAGCGCCCGATCCTCCAGCGCCCGATCCTCCAGCGCCGTATCCTCCAGCGCCGTATCCTCCAGCGCCGTATCCTCCAGCGCCCGAAACGCGATGCCCAGCACGCGCATCCCGCGCCCCGCCAGCTCGTCGTGCGCCGCGGCGATCCGCGCCCGCCAGGCGGCCGTCAGCGGTTCCGATCGGCCCTCGGCCCAGACCTGCGCCGCGTGCTCGAGCACGATGTCGACGGCGCCCTTCGTGAACGCGATCGCGGGCGCGAAGCCGCCGTCCGGACGCCGGAGCGCGTCGCGCACCCCCGCCGGCAGCGCTTGCGCGTCGACGACGCGGTGGACGGTGGTCATGCGCTTGCGCTCGGCGTCGAACGGGACCTCGGCCGTGCGGAGCAGCAGCGCCCCCAGCGCCGCCGGCGGCGGCCCGAGTCGCGTCGCGGCCACCAGCAACGCCCCTTCCGTCGGGTCGCCGAGCGCGTGCGGTGCTTCGTCCGGCGCCAGCGGGGCGAGCACGGCGTCGTTGCACAATGCGGCGGCCGTGAGGAGGAGGGCCAACGACGGGTCATCGCCGCCGCGGCCATCGCCCTCACCCGCCGGCCGCGAAGAATCGTCGTCGGCCCGCGCTTCGTCCAGCCCGATCCGGTGCCCCGCCACGTCCAGGATCACGACCTGCATGCGGTTCATCGTGAGCGTCCCGGTCTTGTCTGAGCAGATCACCGTCACGGAGCCCAACGTCTCGACGGCCGGCAGCCGTCGCACGAGCGCCCGCCGCGCGAGCAACCGTTGGGCGCCGATCGACAGCGCGATCGTGACGACGGTCGGCAGGCCCTCGGGCACGGCGGCGACGGCCAGGCTGAGCGCGGTCAGCAGCACGAGCGCCGGCGCCTGCCCGCGCGCCAACCCGATCGCGCCGACCGCCGCGACGATCACGAGCGCCGCGACACCCAGCCCGCGGCCCAGTTGGGCCAGCCGTCGTTGAAGCGGGGTCGGCGGCTCGGGCGCGGCCTGCAACATCTCGGCGATCCGCCCGAGCTCCGTGGCCATGCCGGTCGCGACCACCACCGCCGTTCCTCGGCCGGCGGCGACGACGGTGCCCTTGAAGACGAGGTTCGTCCGGTCGCCGATCGCGCGATCGCCCGGCGGGAGCGCCGCGACGGTCTTCCGGACGGGCTCGGACTCGCCGGTCAGGATGGCCTCGAGCACGCGCAGGTCCGCGGCCTCCAGCAGCCGCCCGTCCGCCGGCACGATCGCGCCCGCCTCGAGCAGCGCGATGTCGCCGGGCGCCAGCTCGCTGGCCGGCAGCTCGCGGACGCGGCCGGCGCGGCGCACCCGGACGACGGGCGCCGCCAGGCTCTTGAGCGCCGCCATCGCCCGCTCGGCGCGGTACTCCTGCGCGAAGCCGAGGGCGGTGTTCAGGACGATGATCGCCCCGATCGCGATGGCGTCCGCCATGTCGCCGAGGGCGATCGACGCGACGGCCGCCACGACCAGGACGGCGGTCATCGGCCCCACCAGCTGCGCGACGAGGATGCGCCACGCGCGCGGGCGGCCGCGATCGTCCAGGGTGTTGGGGCCGTGGGCGTCCAGACGGTGCGCGGCCTCCGCCTCCGCGAGGCCCAGCGCCGGGTCGACGTCCAGCCGGGCCGCCGTCTCGTCGGCGCCGAGCGCATGCCACGGGACGGGAGGGATGGTGGACGATGACGGGCGCGCCGGCGTGGCGTTCGCCGATGGCATGAACGATCCTTGCGGCTGGTCGGCGACGGGCATCCGGGTCGAGAGGAGCGACCGGGTCGGGCGACGGAGCGGGATGATAGCCGTGCGGACGAGGGGCGGCCATCCGGCGCGTGGCGGTCGCCTCGGGTTGTGTCCGTCGCCCCGGCCGAGTATCGTCCGGCGCGGCGCACCACCGATGGTCGCCGGACGCGCCACGGACCACCCGCCGGATCGCATCGCACATGGAGCTCCGATGTCGACGCCGACCGCACCCGCACCCGC
>JBDTSC010000118.1:0-10228 GCA_039931375.1 Ardenticatenales bacterium | reverse complement strand
AACGGACGGATGGTCGAAGCGTGAGACATCGAGGATGTAAACGCTCGCGACCGAGGAGTTGGCAAGGCCCGGCGACGCGTCGACGACGTAGGCATACGCGACCGAGCCGTCACGAGCCAAGCCCTTGACCGCCCCCGGGAGCTTGAGAAACGAGACCTCGCGGGGCTGCTCGGGCGACGACATGTCGATGGCGTACACCCCTGGCGTTCGCCCGCCACCGTCACCCGTACCGGCCAACACGATCCCATCGTCCGATACCAGGACGCTTGCGAACACCTCGTTTGGCTTTTGGAAGCGCGCGACCTCGATCACGTTCCTGTCGCCCGATACGTCCAGCACCTTCAGCGCGCTCGTGCCCGGCAGGAACGCGAACGGGTACTTGAACGCGAACCGTCCAAACGACAGGTCGCGGTTCGGCTCGTCGATCGCCGCCATGTGGGCTCGAAGCGCTAGACTGCCGTCCGCCGCGGCGGACAACAGCGCGATCCCGCTCCCGCTGTCGCCGACCAGAACGTAGTCACCGTCCACCGCCATCATCCCGACACGCATCTTCAGCAATGGGCTCACGCGTTCGAGCGGCGGGGATCCGTCACGGGCATCGTCGATGTCGGCACGCCGAACCGTGGCCACGCGCTGGCCCCATCCCACAAACAGCCGTGACGCGTTGCCGCCAAGCGCCAGAGCGCGCCCGCCGTGTTGCGCGACGACCTCGGGTTCGGCCGCCGAACGGGCATTGAACGGTCGCGCAATGGCGACGAGCAGCGCCACACCCAAGGCGGCCCGAGTGGAGAGGGTCAGCGTTGTAGATGTGGGCGCCGAAGTGGTCATGGTTGACGACTCACGCGGTTGAAGCGGCAGGCGCGCTCTGGCGGCCGACGGTACAGCCGTGGACAGGGACCGGTCAACCAGACGCCCCTGCACCCGCTGATCGTTCCACGGCTGCGGCACGACTTCACACAAGCCCACCTTGGCCCCGCCCGCCCTTCGCACTACACTCAACGGCAGACAGGGGGGAGTCGTCCGCCATCCGGGTGCGCTCCCTCGCCTCGATACGCCCAGACCCCACACCCAGGAGGATCCACCCGTGAAGCGAACAACGCTCGCGGCCGCGGCCGTCGGCATGGCCGCCGTGCTGGCCATCGCCAGCCTGAACGGCCCACCCGCGACACGCGCCGCCGACGCCGCGCCCGACCAAGGCACGGTGCCGCCGCCCGCCCCGACCGCCACGAACATCGGTGTGCCGCCGATGCCCACCGAGCCCCGGCCCAGCGGGCAGGTGTGCAAGTTCATCCAGAACAAGGTACCGGCGCAGGTCATCGCCGTGGCGCTGGCGAACCCGGATGCGGTGTACGGCTTCAACAAGCCGCGCAACCCGAACGTGGCGATCAGCTACCCGCTGAACCCGCCGCGCGTGTTCCTGAGCATCCACAACCCGAACGTCCACTTCCACCCGATCTTCAACTCGCTGATGTGGGTGGCGGGCTGCCCGTAACGCTCGGGGGCACGTGCGGCGGGTGACGTGCGGCGGGTGACGTGCGATGGGTGACGTGCGGCGGGTGACGTGCGGCGGGCGAAGGGCGAAGCAATTTGCTTCGCCCCTACCGTTGGTGATGGTGAGTCCGCCGGTCATCGGTACGTCACGGTCACGCGGGATTGGCATGTAATGAAACGAGAGGGCACGGTATCCGTGCCCTCTCGTTCGTTCGCTCGCCCAATTGTTTGTGGCCGCTGGACCGCAAGCGGTGCGCGGCCTGACGCGAACTACGCCTTCCCGTTCCGCCCCGCCACCGTCCAGCTCTCGCTGGAGGCCACCAGCTCGTCCAGCGTGCCGTGGCCCATCCGCTCCGCCGCTACGTCGCCTTGGTGGATCACCTGGCGCTCGTAGCTCGGCTTGTCGACCGCGCGCAGCACGCCCAGCGGCGCCGGGAACTCCGGCAGCGTCATGCGGCTGACGATGTAGTGGTAGCCGACGTCGGCCGTCTCGTCGTGGACCAGGAGGGAGTCCGCGGGCACGTCCGCCACGTTCACGACCTCGGGGTGGAAGCCGTGCAGCCGAATGCCCTTGTCGCGCTCGGCGCCGAACACGAGCGGCTTGCCGTGCTCGAGCTCCAGGGTGTGCTCCGCGCGCGTCTTGTGGTTCGAGACGTCCTCCCAGGCCCCATCGTTGAAGATGTTGCAGTTCTGGAAGACCTCGACGAACGACGAGCCCTTGTGCTCGACCGCGCGCCGGATCACCTCGCCCAGGTGCTTCACGTGGATGTCGATCGAGCGCGCCACGAACGTCGCCTCGGCCGCCAGGGCCACCGAGAGCGGGTTGAAGCCCTGCTCGACGGAGCCCATCGGTGAGGACTTTGTCTTGTGGCCGGGCAGCGACGTCGGGGAGTACTGGCCCTTGGTCAGGCCGTAGATCCGGTTGTTGAACAGGATGATGTTGACGTCCACGTTGCGCCGCAGCGTGTGGATCAGGTGGTTGCCGCCGATCGACAGCCCGTCGCCGTCGCCGGTGATCACGAACACCGTCAGGTCCGGGTTCGCGAGCTTCAGGCCCGTCGCCAGCGTCGGCGCGCGGCCGTGGATGCTGTGGACGCCGTAGGTGTTCATGTAGTACGGGAAGCGGCTCGAGCAGCCGATGCCCGAGATGAACACGACGTTCTCGCGCGCGAGGCCCAGCTCGGGCAGCACGCGCTGCATCGTCGATAGGATCGCGTAGTCGCCGCAGCCGGGGCACCAGCGCACGGCCTGGTCCGTGACCAGATCGGCCTTCGTCATCGGGACGGGCTGAAGCGGGATCGTGTCGGTCGTCATCATGTTTCTCCTAGCCGATTGCCGCTAGCCCAGGATCTCGTCGATCTTGGCGCGGATCTCGGAAATGCGGAAGGGTTGGCCTTGGAGCTTCTCGAGCCGGATCACCGGCTTCAGGTATCGGCCTTGGATCAACAGCGCCAACTGGCCGCCGTTCAACTCGGGCAGCAGCACGCGGTCGTAGCGCTCGAGGACCGCCCCCAGGTTGCGCGGGAACGGGTTCAGGTAGCGAACGTGCGCGTGCGCCACGGACTGGCCCTTGGCCTGCGCCTGCGTCACCGCTTGGCGCAGCGCGCCGTACGTGCCGCCCCAGCCGAGCACGAGCAGATCGGCCTTCTCGGGACCGAAGACATCCTGCTCCGGCAGGTAATCCGCCAGCGCCGCCACCTTCGCGCGGCGCTCGTCGTTCATCTGCTGCGTGTGGTGCGGGTCGTAGCTGACGTTGCCCGTCCCCGGCTCCTTGGAGAGGCCGCCGATGCGGTGCTCGAGGCCGGGTGTGCCGGGCAACGCCCACGGGCGGGCCAGCGTCTGCTCGTCCCGCGCGAACGGCAGGAAGTCGGCGCCGTTCAGGCCGATCGCCGTCGGGTGGCCGATCGTGATCGGCTCGAGGGCGTGCATGTCGGGCAGCGCCCACGGCTCCGAGCTGTTCGCCAGGTAGCCGTCCGAAAGCAGCACGACGGGCGTCATGGCGCGCACGGCCAGCCGGAACGCGAGGACCGCCATGTCGAAGCACTCGCTGGGCGTGGCCGGTGCGATGATCGGCAGCGGGCTCTCGCCGTTGCGGCCGAACATCACCTGCAGCAGGTCCGACTGCTCCACCTTCGTGGGCGAGCCGGTGCTCGGCCCGCCGCGCTGGACGTTGAGGATCACCATCGGCAGCTCGAGGACGATGCCGAGCCCGATCGCCTCGCTCTTCAGCGCAATCCCAGGGCCGCTCGTGCCGGTGACCGCGAACGCGCCGCCGAACGACGCGCCGATTGCAGCACCCATCGCGGCGATCTCGTCCTCCGCCTGGAACGTGCGGACATCATAGTTCTTGAGGGCCGCCAGGCTGTGCAGCACGTCGCTGGCGGGGGTGATCGGGTAGCTGCAGTATACCAACGGCTTGTCCGCCAGGATCGCGGCCGTGGTCAGGCCGATCGCGACGGCTTCGTTGCCGGTGATCTTGCGGTACAAGCCCGGCTTCAGGCTGGCGGGGCTGATGTGGAAGCGCCGCTGGAAGGCCTCGGTCGTCTCGCCGAAGTGGTAGCCGGCCGTCAGCGCGCGCCGGTTCGCCTCCGCGATCGCCGGCTTCTTGCCGAACTTCTCCTCGATCCACTTGAGCGTGTTGTCCAGCGGTCGCTCGTAGATCCAGAACGACAAGCCGAGCGCGAAGAGGTTCTTCGAACGGTCCATGTCCTTGGTGGTCAGGCCGTCGATGTCCTTCAAGGCGTCCCGATTGAGCTTCGTGAGCGGCACGGGGTGGATCTTGTAGCTCGTCAGGCTGCCGTCCTCGAGCGGGTTCGTCGCGTAGCCGGCCTTCTTGAGGTTGGACGATCCGAACTCGTCCGTGTTCACGATGATCGTCCCACCCGGCACGAGGTCGCCGAGCGCGCTCTTCAGCGCGGCCGGGTTCATCGCCACGAGGACCTGTGCGGCGTCGCCCGGTGTCAGAATGTCCTGGCTCGAGAAATGGACCTGGAAGCCCGACACGCCGGCCAGCGTGCCGGCGGGCGCCCGGATCTCGGCCGGGAAGTCGGGCATGGTGCTGATGTCGTTGCCGATGATCGCGGCAGTGTTCGTGAACTGGGTGCCGGTCAGCTGCATCCCGTCGCCGGAGTCGCCGGCGAAGCGGATGATGACGGACTCGACCTCATCGCCGTCCGGGGCCAGCGCCACAGCATCGACGACCGCCCCGGCAAGGGCGCTTGAATCAGACATGGTGTTCTTCTCCTGGCGGCGGCCGACGAGGCGAACAGCGCCGCAGCCGAAGGCCACGCACAGAAGACCGCGCCGCCCCCGATCAGGGCGGGTCGCGGCCGCAACGAACGCGCGTGGTCGCGATTGACGAGTGTGGCGAGATTATAGGCCACGGTCCTAGCGAAGGCGATTCTTCGACACGGATCGAGAGAGCCGCGTGGGGGAGCCGATCATGCGCCGTCGATTGAGCGACACCCCCCGCCCGCGCTAAGATTGGCGCCCTTACCCGTCCCGGAGCGCACGATGCCTCGTTCATCCCCGCCGCCCACCGAACCGCAGCGCCCCGCCATGGTCGCCGCCACGGGCGCCGCCAACCCGATCCCCATCGGCCGCTACGACCTCGTCGTGGTCGGCGATGGCCCCGCGGGCCGGACCGCCGCGCTCTACGCCGCGGACCTCGGCGCGCGCGTCGCCCTCGTCCGTACCGCCCCCGACGACGACGACCACGCCGCCGTCGCCGTCGCCGTCGCCGCAGACGCTGCCAACGCAGCCGACTCCGTGGATCCCGGCGACCCGATCGACGTCTACACCGGCCGCGCCGCCTTCGCCGGCCCGGATGCGTTGCACCTGGACGGCCGGCACCTGCGCTTCGTGCGGGCGATCCTGGCGCCCGACGCCCAGCCGGCGCCGCGGTCGATCGAGGGCGTGGCGTCGTCCAAGCTCCTCACGGTCTCACAGGCCGAGCGACGCGCCGCATCGGACAAGCCCCCGCGGCGTGTCGCCGTCCTCGGCGACGACGCGGACGCGTGCGCGATCGCGCAACGGTTCGCACATCGCGGCAGCCGCGTGTCCCTCTTCGCGCCCGGCCCGCGCCTCCTGCCGCGCGAGGCGCCCGAGGCGGCGGCCGTGCTGGCGGACGTGCTGTCCTCGGACGGCGTGCAGATGCACTTCGCCCACGCGTTCGTCGCCGAGGGCGCAAGGGCGTCGACGATCATGCCGGCCGATCCGGTCGCGTCGCCATCCAGCGAAGCATTCGACAGCGCGAGAGCGAAGACGGCCGGTTCGGACTTCGACGCCGTCGTCGTCTCCGCCGAGCGCACGGTCGACGTCGCCGCCCTCGGCCTCGCGGCGGCCGGAATCGCGCTCGAGGACGGGCGCGTCCGCTTCGACCCGCACCTGAAGACGACGAACCCGCGCGTGTACGTGGCCGGCGACATCGCCGCCGAGGACGGCGCACGGCTCGGCGGCGCGGCGATCGCGCGGCTGGCGGTCCGAAACGCGTTGTTCGGCGGGCGCGGCCGCCACGACCTGCTGACGATCCCGCGCTGCACCGCCACGTCCCCACAGGTGGCGTCGGTCGGGCTGCTCGCGCACGAGCCCGAGGCGGCGGACGTGCCGCTGGACACGCGGCGCGAAACCGTGGCGGGGGCGGACGCGCAAGGCCGCGCCGCCAACGGCTTCGTCCAGGTCCATCTGGCCCAGGGCACGGACACGATCCTCGGCGCCACCGTCGTCGCCGCCGACGCGGGCGCGGTGATCGGCGAGCTGGCGCGCGCGATCGACGCGGGCACCGGCCTTGGGCGGCTCGGGGCCGTCATCCGGCCGCCGGGCGCGGGCGCGGCGCTCGGCCGGCTGGCGGCCGCCGAGTCTGCCAGCAGCCGCAACCCGTTCCTACGAACCGCCGCCTCGATGTGGCTCGGCGCGCGCCGCGCGCTGGCCGACCGCTCCGCACGGAGAGGCTGAACGATGTCCATGCTTCAACGCCGATTCCTCGCCGTCGCGTCGCTCGCCGCCGCCGTCGGCGCATGCGGCCCGATGCCGCTGTCCGCCCCGACGCCGACGCCCGTCTCGGGCATCACCGTGCTCGACCCCGAGGGCCGTGCGGTCACCGTGCCGCCGCCCGTCCTGACCGCCGTCGCCGCCGCCCCGACGGACGACCCGTCCGACGCGGGCACGTTCGCGGAGCGCAGCGAGTTCCCGATCGCCGGCAACGCCAAGCCTAAGGGCTATGAGGGCTATAGCTGGCAGCACTTCCTGGACGATGCGCAGAACAGCGTCGTCCGCGTCGCCCTGCCGGATGCCGACGAGCGCTTGACGGCGTGGTTCGACGAGTGGGCGATCGACGTCGCGGCCGGACGGTACGGGATGTCGGTTGAGCGAGTGCCGGCGGCAGCGGCCGCCGCGGTCGTTTCCGATCTGGCCGAAGAGCGAGCGAGCAACACCGGTGAGGGATCGATCGACTTGGTATGGGTTGCGGGGCGCGACCTCCTGCAGTACAGAGTAATGGACGGACTGTACGGCCCGTGGACGACGTACATCCCGAGCCTGCGCTATCTGGACCCGGCGGACGACAGCCTATCCAAAGGGTTTGGCGTCGCGGTCGAAGGCGCCGCGCTGCCGTGGGGCCGCACGGCGCTCGTGCTGCGCCACGACCCGGCGGCCGTCACCGCGCCGCCCAAGACGTGGGACGCGCTCTGGGCGTGGATCGCCGCACATCCGGGGCGCTTTACGTACCCGGCGCCGCCCGATCCCACCGGCAGCGCGTTCGTCCGCGCGGCGTGCACGGCGCTCGCGCCGGACGCCGCGGCGTTCACGCGCCCGGTGGGCGATGCGGCCGAGGCGGCGCTCGCGCCGTGCTGGGCCAAGCTCCTCGACATCGCCCCGTCCCTCTGGCAGGGCGGACGGCGCCACCCGGCGTCCGCGGCCGAGCTGGACGTGCTCTACGAGGATGCTGACGTGGACTTCTCGATGCGCTACGCCGCCGGCGGCGCGACGACGTCGCCGGGCGGCGATCAGGGCCGCGCGTCCCGCACGTACGTGCTGGACGACGGGGCGCTCACCTCGACCCACTTCCTGGCGATTCCGTTCAACGCGCCCAACAAGATCGGAGCGATGGTGCTGGCCAATTTCCTCCTCAGCCCAGAAGCCCAGTTCGCCAAGCTGCTGCCCGAGAACTGGGGCGACCTTTCCGTCCTCAGCGTGCCGTTGATCCCCGAGGCGTGGCACGACGGGTTCGCCGAGTTCGCGCCGCCGTCCGGCCTGGACCTGACCGCCCTCGACGCGCACCGACGCCCCGAGCCGAGCGACGGGTGGGCGGCGGCGATCGACGAGGGCTGGGCACGGCGGGTGGCCGGACGATGACGACCCACCGCTCCCCGTCTTCCAACCTGGCTGACCACCTTCTCCACGCCCTCACCTTCGCCGCCTGGCAGCTCGATCAGCGGCGCCGCTGGCGGGCCACCGCGCCCGAGTGGGTCCTGGCCGTCGTCGACCCTTCTATGCCGCCGGCGCCGCCGGCCGGCCCGCGCTGGCAGCGGCTGCTACCCCAGCCCCCGACGATCCGCGACCTCGAGGAGCTGCTCGGCGACGTCGCGCGCGATCCGCGGCCCAAGGGCGTCGTGCTGCACATCCGCCCGCTGCAGATGCCCGCCAGCTCGATCGAGACGCTCCGCGCCGCCATCGCCAAGGTGCGCGCCTCCGGCAAGCGCGTCGTGGCGTGGGCGCCGCACTACTCGCTGGCCGGGTACTACCTGGCGACGGCGTGCGACGAGATCCTGGTCCAAAAGGGCGGCCACGCCGGCCCGCTCAGCTTGCTGCGCGGCTACTTCCACATCGCCGACGGCCTCGAGCGCGCCGGCCTGCGCTTCGACGCCGTCCAGATCGCGCCGCACAAGACGGCCGCTGACATGTTCACCCGCCGCGAGATGTCGGCGGCGGCGCGCGAGATGGCTGAGTGGCTCCTCCAGGGCAGCTGGGACGAGATCCGCGCCGCGATCGGCGCCGGCCGCGGACTGGAACCGGCGGCCGTCGACGCGCTTCTGGCCAAGGGCTTCTTCACCGACGTCGAGGCGCGGACCGCCGGCGTCGTCGACGACATCGTGGCGGAGGAAGACCTGCCGGCCCATCTGGCTGAAACGGACCGCGAACCCGCCGACATCGTCCACGCACGCCAGGCGCGGCGCGTGCTGATCGGCGCGCCGCCGCCGCCGCCGGGCGCGTACGTAGCCGTGCTGCGAATCGACGGCGCGATCGTGGACGGCGAGAGCGGCGGGCCGCCCGGCCCGCTGCCCGTCCCGATCGTCGGCGACGGGCGGGCCGGCGACCTGACGGTCGTCCAACAGGCGCGCCGCATCCTCGCGGACGACGACGCGGTCGCGCTCGTCGTCGCCATCGACTCGCCCGGCGGCTCGGCGACGGCCAGCGAGGCGATGGCGGCCGCGATCGAGAAGGTCGCGCGGCGCAAACCCGTCGTGGCGTACATGGGCGCGGTGGCCGCCTCAGGCGGCTACTACGTGGCGACGCCGGCCCAGTGGATCGTCGCCCATCCGGGCACGATCACGGGGTCGATCGGCGTGATCACGGGCAAGATGGTCCTCGGCGGCCTGTGGAACAAGCTGCGCTTCAACCACGAGAGCCTCTCGCGCGGCGGCGCGGCCGGCCTGTACGACAGCGCGAGCGGGTTCACGGAGGCGGAGCGCGGCGTCGTGTTCGATCACATCCGCCGGATCTACGACGTCTTCCTGGCCCGCGTGGCCACAAGCCGCAACCTGCCCCTCGAAGCGCTGGACGCCGTGGCCGGCGGGCGCGTCTTCACCGGCCGCCAGGCGTTGGTCCACGGCTTGGTGGACGCGCTCGGCGGCTTTGACGACGCGATCGACAAAGCGCGCGCCCTGGCGGATGTCGGTCCACGCGTGCCCGCCCGCGAGGTGCGCATCGGGCGCAAGCGGCGGGGGCCGTCGGCCGTGCCGGCGGCCGCCGCGGCGCACGCATTGCGCGGCGCGCGGGCGCTCATGGCCGCGATGGTGCCCGGGTTGACGTCGCTGAACGCGGCCCAGGACGCCGCGGAGACGGCGCGGCGGCTGAACGGTGCGGCGGCGTTGTGCCTGTGCCCGCTGATCGTGGAAGAGCGGTGAACGAGGTGGACGTGCGACGCGTGCTCCGGTCGCAGTTTCACGCCGCGCTGGGCATGCTCGAGCAGGCCGTCCGACGCTGCCCGGAGGCGCTGTGGGACGATCCGACGGACACGAATCGCTTCTGGCACGTGGCCTACCACGTCCTCTTCTATACGGACTTCTACCTCAGCGACGACGAGGCATCCTACGAGGGCTGGCCGCTCGGCCGCCCGTCCTACCAGTTCATGGGCCCCGTGCCGTGGCCGCCGCACGACAAGCCCGTGATCGGTGCACCGTACGGGCGGGAGGACGTGCTGGCGTATGTCGCGTTCTGCCGCGATCGGATCGACGTCCAGCTGGCCGCGGTCGATCTGGATGCGCCGTCCGGCTTTCCGTGGCTGCCGTTCGGCAAGCTTGAGCTGCAGATCTACACGATCCGTCACATCCAACAGCACACGGGCGAGCTGATGGAGCGGCTGGGCGCGCGGGCCGGCGTCGACGTGCCGTGGGTGGGGATGAGCGGCGCGTGACGGGGACGAGTGATGGTGACTGACGGGTGGCGTACGGGTGGCGTACGGGTGTGCAGAGCCGCAGGGCCTCGGCGGGGGTGGCGGGGCGCCTGAGTTCGTGCGTTA
>JBDTSC010000117.1:0-10245 GCA_039931375.1 Ardenticatenales bacterium | reverse complement strand
CCTGATCGCGCCCCAGCCTACGGACAGACCATCAACACCCGCCCCAACCCCACGTAGATCCCCGCCAGATCCTCCGTACGCGGCGCCGCGTGGTATCGCGCCGCGTCGCCCGCGATGTCCGTCAGCAGCGCGGCGTCCACATCGTCCCCGAGGCCGATCGTATGGACGACGATCCCGCCCGCGCGCGCCGCCGCGGCCGCGGCCATCGCCGGGGCGATCCCGGTCGACGGGCGGCCGTCCGTGACGACGATCAGGGTGCGAACCGCGTCGGGGCGGTCGGGGCCGAGCGCGTCCGCCGCGGCGGCGATGCCGGCGTCCAATGCCGTGCCGGCGCCGGTGGCCAGCGCGGCGACGGCCGCGGCGGCGGCGGCGTGATCGCGGGTCAGCGGGACGGACACGACTGCGTGGGCGTCGAACGGCACGACCGCCACCCGGTCGTCCGGCTGCAGCTGGGCGATGAACGCGGCCGCCGCGGCCTGCGCCGCCGCGAGCTTCGTCGGGCCGCCGGGTGTGATCGCCTCCGCCATGCTGCTCGAGATGTCGATCGCCAGCGCGGCGTACAGCGTGGCGCGGGCCGGCGTGCAGCGATTCGCATACGCGACCGGAAGGTAGAGCGTCCGCGGCGGCGCGGGCGTCGCGGTGGCCGTCGGTGGCGGCACGGGCGTGTCCTCGGGCGTCGGCGTCGCGGTGGCCGTCGGGACGGGCGTCGGCGACGGCGGCGCGACGACGTCGACCTCCGGGACGGGGAACGTCAGCGCGCCGGGGTTGGACCAGCCGTCCGTGTACTCAGCCCAGGCGCGGACGTTCGTGGCCTGGCGGCCGGTCGCGGTCGGGATGAGGCGGTAGGTGAGGGGCATGCCGGCGTACGGGACGTCCGTCAGATCCCAGGCCAACGTGCGCGTGGCGGCGTCCCACGTGGCCGGCGGCACGGCGCTGCCGGGGACGTAGTCGAAGGCGGGCGGAATCTCGTCGCGGACGGTGGACGTGGCCAGGAGCGCCGCCGGGTGGTCGAGGAGCGAGACGCGCTGGTAGACCGGCACGGCGCCGCCGACGCCGCCGCCCGGGTTCGCCCCGCCACGGTCGCCACCACCACCACCACCACCGCCACCGCCGAAGAGGCTTAGGACGTCGAGGTCGCTCGAGGCCAGCAACGCCGCATCGCCCGAGCTGTTCACGACGACGACGCGGGCGCCCGTCGCGCGCAGGTCATCGGCGGCCGCCTCCGCGTCCTGCTGCTCCTCGCACGTCGTGCGCTCGGTTCGGATGCAGTACTGCGCGCCGATCAACACAACGACCGGCCGCCCACCGGGCGGGGCGAGGCGCAGCTCCTTGGCCGCCTCGACCAGGGCGTTGCGCTCGCTGGATTCGCTGCCGCCGCCGGCGTTGAGCGTGTCGAGGGCGGTGATCACCTTCGAGACGTCGTGCGTCCAGCGCACCGCGAACTGCGTGTTCACGTAGTACGCCATCAGGCCGATGTTGTGGCGCTTGAAGTCCGCCAGGCCGACGACGGCCTGCGTGGTGCGGATGAAGTTGTTCGCCTTCGTGTTCACGACCAGCAGGATGTTGGACGGCTCCTCGACCGCGCCGCACGTGCCGGTCGTGTTCAGCGTGACCGTGATCGGCTGGCCGACGCCGACCGGGCTCGGGGCCGCGGTCTTGGTCCCTTCAGCCAGGCACGTCTTGCCGTCCAGCACCTCGCGCGCTGGCCCGCCGTCCGACGCGAAGACGGACACGACCGACGCCAAGCGATCGGCCACGTACACCCGGCCGTCCGGCGCGACGGACAGGTCCGCCAGGTTGCGGGCCTGCGCGTTCTCGTTCGGCCGGGCGTTGAACCGGGCGCGCTCGGCGCCGTCCGCGTCCAGACGGACGACGTCGCCGCGCGAGGTCAACACGAAGAACGTGCCGTCGGGGCCGCCCGCGATCCGCCAGCTGTCGCTGGGCGTGGCAAGCGTGCGCTTGATCTTGCCGTCGGTGCCGCGGACCTGAACCTGGTCGCGTAGGACGTCCAGGACGTAGATCGCACCATCCGCGCCGCTGCCCACGTCGGCGTACAGCGCGTTGCGGTCCGTGCCCCCCAGTGGCCAGCTGGACTTGCGGCCGCGGCCGAGGCGCGGGTACGCCAGCAGCAGCTGATCCTCGTTGTCCAGCACGAGCAGCAGGTCGTTCACGGGATCGAAGTGCAGGTCGGTGACCTCGGCGCGGGCCGGGGCGGTCGTCGTCCAGACGGGCACGAGGTAGTCGATCGGCTTCGTCTTGTAGGTGCCCGTGGCCATCGTGAACTGGCCGAGGCACGGCGTGTCCGTCGGGTCCGCGCGGTTGCCGGTGTGGCACGTGCCGTAGCCGACGACGCCGTCGCTCGTGCCGTCGCCCGTGGCCATCGAGAGCGTAACGGACACGGCCTCGGTGGGGAACGTCTCGAACGGCAGGACGACGTCCGGCGCGCCCGAACCCGAATAGCGCCGGACGCCGCGGAAGTCGCTGACGAACAGCATGTCGTCCGTGACGGCATCCACGCGGCCCGGGCCGCGGAACGTCTTCTCGTCGAGCGGCTGGAGGGCCGAGACGCTCTCGACCGTCGCGAACGAGCTGTCCACGTAGTGGACGACGGCCGGCTGGCGCACCGCGTTGGGGTCGGTGCGGTCCAAGGTGTACGTGGACATCGAGTAGTACAGGCCGTCCCGGGCGTCGACGTACGGGTTCGAGAAGCCGGTTACATTGGCGGACGCCTGCGGCCCACGCAGGAACGTGACGGCGCCGTCGGCGATCAGGCACGGGAACGCGAGCAACGTGTCATCGTCGATCACGTCCAGATCGCGCCCCGAACAGCTGCGCTGGCGGGCGCCGAAGCCCCCGCCGCCTGGCCCGCTCGGCGGCCGCCCGCCGCCGCCGCCGGTGGTCTGCCGGTACTTCGCGTCCGTCAGGTCGAGCGTGCGCAGGAGGCGGACGGGGACGTCGCCGGGCGCTTGGGCGGGGGCGTCGACATCGCGTGCCGCTCCCTGCGCCTGCTGCGCTGTGTCCATCCGGAAGACCTGAATGCGCGAGCCGTTGCGGTCGCCGACGTAGATGTCGCCGGACGGCGCCACCGAGACATCGGCCAGCTGCCGGAACTTGCCCTCGCCGCTCCCGCGCAGCCCAAAGCTGACCTGCTCACGCCCGGCGGGGTCGAAGGCCCGGATGCGGCTCGACAGGACGTCCGCCACCCACAACCGCCCGTCCGGCCCGAGCGACATGCCGGCGGCGTAGATGTTTGACCACGCCGTGATGTAGTTTCCATCGCGGTCGTACACGACGATGCGGTAGCTGTCGCCGTCCGCCACGTAGACGTGCCCCGCCACCTCATCGACCTCGATGCGGCGCGGATCGCCCAGGCGCGACGGGCCGTCGCCGGTGCCGCCGAAGGCCTTGGTCCACGTGCCGTCCGGCGTCATGATCGTGACGCGGTTGCGGCCCGGATCGGCCAGGTAGACCGTGCCGTCGCTGGCCGCGGCCAGCCCTTGCGGCTGCATGACCAGGTCGGGCGTCTCGGCCAGCTGGGGCCACTGGTCGATCATGCGGTAGTCGAGCATGTCCCCGACGGTCTGCGCACCGACCGGGGCGGCCGGCGCGACGCTGACGGCGGCGTTGAGAGCGAACGCGATGGCGATGGGGGCGGCCATGACGGCGGCGGTGCGGCGCGGGCGCACGAAATGCGGCAAGCCCATGGTCAAGCTCCTGGTTCGCGGCGCATCGACCAGCAGCGGCATGGGGGGGCGGCGCTGGCCGGGGTGTGGGGACGTCCGTTGGGACGCGGGGGGCTTAACGCCGCGAAGGCGCGGGACGGGGATGGCCAGTTGTAAACGGTGTGTAATACCCGTCCGCCGCACGTCGACGGCGTGATGTCACACCCTGGGATCGCCGAGGCCCAGCTCGGCCCTGACGAACCGCACGGCCCGATCGAGGCGGTTGAGGATTACGTTGACGCTTCCCCTTCCGAAACCGCGCACACTTTGACGTGCACCTCTTTCGTCAGCCGCTCCACCGCGCTGGTCAGCTCAGTGTTTTGCTCGATCAGGGCGCGCAGCTCCTGGGTGTTGCGGTATGTGTGCATCGCCAGCTCGGAGCTGATCTGGTCTTCGCGCTTGGCGGCGATCAAGAGGATCGCGCCCTGCAGGCCCGCGACCATCGACAACATGAGGTTGAGCAGGATGTACGGATACGGGTCGAACCCGTTCTTGGCGCCGATGTGGAGGACGGAGTTGATGGCCATCCACACGCCCATGAACCCCAGGAACAGCAGGACGAACGGCCACGAGCCCATGATGTTGCGCACGTTGTCCGCGGCGCGCTCGCCGACGGTGAGCTGCTCGGGGGTTCGAACGCCGGGGTGAAGGTGCCAACGCGTCGTCCAGGACATGGGTGACTCCGTGGTGATGCCGGATCATCGGACGGCGGACCTCCGACGACCGTACAGTGCTTCGCCGGCTACAATACCATCGGTGCCGTTCCGTGACCCCTCGATCACCGACCGTCCACCTTCGTTTCCATGCTTCTCGGGCGTACCCCTCCATGCCGATCTACCAATACCTCTGCCCCCACTGCAACCGCATCTACGACTTCCTCTCCCGCACCGTCACCCCGCAGCGCGAGCCGGTCTGCCCGCGCTGCGGCGCGACCGACCTGGCCAAGCAGGTCTCGCGCTTTGCCGTCGTCCGCGGCACGGGCGGCGGCGACGACGACGGCTTCGGCGGCGACGACGGCTTCGGCCCCGGCGGCGACCCGTTGGCGGACCCGCGCGCCGCAGCCGAGATGGAGCGGCTGATGGCGGACGCGGAGCACATCGACGAGGGCAACCCGCGCGAGCTTGGCCGCTTCATGCGCCGCATGACCGAGCTCGCCGGTGAGCCGATCGGCCCCGAGATGCACGAGGCGCTGCGGCGGCTCGAGGCGGGCGAGGACCCGGATCGGGTCGAGGACGATCTGGGGGACATCATGGGCGAGCTGCCACAGGACGGCGCGCGCGACGGGGCGGCGGTGGACGCGGCGTACGGTGCTGGGGCGGAGGGGGGCGATGGTGGCGATGGCGGCATCGACGAAGCGGCGGCAGCGAAGGCGTTGCGGGGGCGGCCGGCGAGGGATGGGGGGCTGTACGAGATGTAGCGGGGTGGCCCCTCGCCCACGACGAGGGGCCACCCGCGGTTCCACCGCCCTGCGCGGCCCTACTTCAATACCCCCCGCTCCATCGCCCCCTTCACCAATTCGATGAACCCTTGCCGGTACCCCGCCCCGTCCGCACCCTTTCCCACCGCCGCCAGATCCGCCACCATCGCCAAGTCCGCGCCCCCCTTGTACGGCGAGTTGCGAAGCAACAGCCCGAACGCGGCCACCGCCGCTGCGAAGTGCAGGTCAGGGCTCGCCGCGGCCATCACGGCGCCAGCGTCGACCACGGGCACCGTCATCCGGGTGCTGGACGCACCGTCGGGCTCCTTGTAGCGCATCTTGACCACCAGCAGCTCGCGCCCCGCGTCCGGATCGGCGGCCGCCCCCTGGTAGCGCAGCGCGTCGACCTCAGGCGTCGGCGTCGGCGTGACGGCTGGGTCCGCCGTCGCCGTCGGCGGCATGAGCGCCGCCAGCTGCGGATCCCACGTCGCGGACGGCTCCGGCGTGGCCGAGGGCGTCGTCGCCGGCACGACGCCGCCGGCCGGGACCACCTCGTACAACGCCGTCATACTGTGCCCGGCGCCCATCTCGCCGCCGTCCTGGGCATCGTCGTTGAACGCCTCGGCCGCCAGCAGGCGGTTCTCGTAGCCCAGCAGGCGGTAGCCGGCGACCTGCGCCGGGTTGAACTCCACCTGCAGCTTCACGTCCTTGGCGATCGTGACGAGCGTCCCGCCCAGCTCCTCGACGAACACCTTGCGCGCCTCGGCGGCGGAGTCGATGTAGCCGTGCTGCCCGTTGCCACGATCGGCGAGGGTTTCCAGCATATCGTCTCGAACGTTGCCCGTCCCGAAGCCCAGGACGGTCAGGAACACGGGCTTGGCCGTACCGCCCTCCTTGGCCCGCGTCTCGACCAGTCGCTCGAGCTGCGCCGGATCGCTCAGCCCGACGTTGAAGTCCCCGTCCGTGGCCAGGATGATCCGGTTCACGCCGCCGTCGATGTACGCCGAAGCCGCGACGTCATACGCCAGCGCGATCCCCTCCCCGCCCGCCGTCGAGCCGCCCGCTTCGAGCCCCTCGACGGCCGCACCGATCGCGGCGCGGTCCGCGCCGGCCGTCGGCGGCAGCACGAGGCCCGAGTTGCCGGCGTAGACCACGATCGACACGCGGTCGTTCTCGTGCAGTTGGTCGACCAGCAGCCGCAGCGCCAGCTTGACCAGCGGCAGCTTGTTCTCCTCCTGCATCGAGCCGGACACGTCGATGAGGAACACCAGGTTCGCGGCCGGCCGCGCGTCGTCGGCGATCGGCCGGCCCTTCAAGCCGATCCGCACGAGCCGATGGGCCGGCGCCCACGGCGCATCGGCGGACTCGACGTGGATCGCGAACGGCCGGTCGTCCACCGGCGGCGGATCGTCGAAGCGGAACGCGTTGAGCAGCTCCTCGATCCGCACCGCGTCGGGCGGCGGCTGATCGCCGGCCGTCAGGTAGCGCCGGACGTTCGCGTACGAGGCGCTGTCCACGTCGAGCGCGAAGGTCGAGAGCGGCGCATCGTCGGCCGCCAGGAACGGGTTGTCGTCGATCGGCGCGTAGCTCTCGCCTTCCGTCCCTTCCGCCTGGGACGCGCGGCCGGAAGCCGGCATGCCCAGCGGCAGCGCGCCCATGCGCGACGCCGGTGCGCCGCCGTTGCTGTAGCGGGCCGGCGAGCGCCCTGCTACCAGCGTGTAGGGGTTCGCCAGCCCCCCGCCGCCACCGCCTGAGTACGCGGGACCGCCGCCGCCCGTGTGCGGGATGGGCGGCGCCGGCGTCGAGCGCAACATGGCGGCCAGCGCCGTCACCGTTACGAGCAGCGGCGGCGCGCCGCGCGACGGTTCGGCGCTCGCGCTCGCCGGTGCGGCCATCGGCGACGACGGCGCAGCGGCCAACGCTCGTGGGTGCTCCGGCGTCGTCGGAGCGGCGACGGCGGCGGCGGTGGAAGGCGGCGGAACGGTGGGCGCGCTGCGGCAGGCGGTGGCGGCAGCGGCAACGGCGGCGGTGACAAGGACGATGGACAGCGTGCGAACCGTGGACCTGGGCCGGGACATTGGAAGCCTCCTCGCGATCGGCCATGGGTAATGGGCACCATGGTGCGCGAAAACGCATGCAAATCGCGGGCCGTTGCCCGCCGTCTGCCCGCCGTCTGCCCGCTGATCACCCGACGCTGGGTGAGAAATTGTGCAGCGCTATATATGTTGTCAGCCGCTTGGCATGCGTTCGTTCGCCGCGCATCGCCGTCGGTGGTCGGGCGCCGCGCATGACCGTCCGCCCGGCACGCCTCAGGGTCGGCGGCCGATCGGCAGGAACGCGCGCCCGGGACCGAGGGTCGATGGCGTCGGTGTCGGCGATGTCGCCGTCGCGTCTGGCGGGGGCGTCGCGTCTGGCCGTGGCGTCTCGCCCGGCGGCGGCATCGTGCCCGCGATCGGCGTCGACGTCGCGCCGACGCCGCGGCCGGCGACGCGGTCCCACAGGTCGCACTTCGCGGCGCGCCAGCCGGCCGTCATCGACGACTTGGCCGCGAACTGCATGCCGCGGTCGCCCGCGGCATCGTAGCGCGTCCATGCGGGCGCGGGCGACGCACCTCCTCCGCCGCCGGCGGCCGTGCCGTCGCCCGGGTCGCCGATCGCCGCCTGCGACGTCCAGTAGCCCTGCATCGTGTGGGCCACGGCGCGCGCCTCGGGCGAGATCAGGCCGCCGTTGCCTCCGCCGCCCGCCGCGTCGGCGAACACGAACGGGACCTCGGCGCCGTGGTGGCTGCCGAGGTCAAGCTGGCGGCCGATCGCGGTGACGTACGTGAAGTGGTACAGCCACGTCGGCGCACCAAGCGCGCTTCTGGCGCGGGCGATGTGGCGGGCGGGGCAGACGAAGCCGGCGTCTCCGGTCACATCGGCGAGGGCGAGGTACGGCGCGCTGTAGGCATCGACCGGGTACAGCGAGAGGATCGCGTCGGCGTCCGCGCGGAACATCGAGCGGACGGTGGCCTCGTAGGCGGCGGCGGTGAGCGTCCCCTTGTAGGGCAGCGCGAAGATCGTGCCCTCGTCCGCGTTCGCGCCCAGGATGAACGGCACGCCGTCCGCCGGGCCACCGGCGCGCGCTACGGCGACCAGCGGCGGCTCCGGCAGGGCGTGGCCGTCGACGACGAAGTCGTACGTCTCGGCGTTCGCGTTCAGGATCCCGATCTCGCCGGGCAGCGTCGCCAGCACGCGCTCGGGCGTCATCGCCCGCATGCATGCCGCTACGCCGGCCGCGTCGGCTGCGCCATCGCAGCCGGCGGCCGCGGCGAAGCGCACGCCTTGGTCGGTGGCCGGCGACAGCGGGCCGGCGCCGTCGAGACGGTGGAGCGTCTCGCGGCAGCCGCCGCTCTCCATGATCGCGGCGCTGAACAAGCCCTTGGCCAAGGGCGATGCCAGCAGCGCGCAGACGCTCTCCCCGCCGGCGGACTCGCCGAAGATCGCCGTGCGCGCCGGATCGCCGCCGAACGCGGCGATGTTCGATTGGACCCAGCGCAGCGCCGCGATCTGATCGAGCAGGCCGTAGTTGCCGGCGCCGGGCGCCGCGGCATCCTGGTCGACGAAGGCGGGATGGACCAGGAAGCCGAGCGCCCCCAAGCGGTAGTTGATCGTCACGACCACGACGTTGCGCGCCGAAGCCAACCCCTTGCCGCTGTAGAGCGGATCAACGGCCGAGCCCTGGATCAGCCCGCCGCCGTGAATCCACAATAGGACCGGCAACGACGTGCCTGGGGTGCGGTCGGCCGGCGCCCAGATGTTGAGTTGGAGGCAGTCCTCGCTCCAAGCGGGCGGCGGATCGTTCGGCCGAAGCGCGGAGCCGCCCGTCTGCGGGCACGCGCCCCCGATCGTGGTGCCGTCCAGCTCGCGGGCGCGCAGCGCGGGCGGCTGCGGCGCCCGCCACCGCAGCGCCCCGACGGGCGGCAGCGCGTACGGGATGTTGCGCCACGCCGCGATCGTCCCGTCGCGCGCACCACGGACGGGGCCTTCCGCCGTGAAGACGACCAGCGGGTCGCCGCCCTGGGCCGCGGCGTGCGGCGTCGGCGCACCGCCGCCCATCGCGGCGATGATCGACCAGGCGGCGACGGCGGCGCCGATGGCGCGGACGGGGCTTCGTCGGGGTTGTGATTGGGTGACCATCTCTTCGCCTTCCAACGTGGCGCGGGCCGGCGCGGATAGGTCCGGCCTGGAATCCCGGCGGACGGATGGGTAAAATAGCCGCTTCCGGCGGCGGGCGACCACGATGCTCCGCCGCCGTTCGCGTCCCAGGGGTCCCGATGAGCCGCGCCCGACTGCAGAAGGCCGAAGTGATCGTCCTCAAGCGCCACAATTATGGCGAGGCCGACCGCGTCCTGACGGTCTACTCGCGCGAGCGCGGCAAGTTCGCGCTGATCGCCAAGGGCGTGCGCCGGATCGCCAGCCGGAAGGCCGGCCATGTGGAGCCGTTCACGCACGCCCGGATGGTACTGGCGGAGGGCCGTAACCTGGACGTGCTGACCCAGGTCGAGATGGTCGACGCCTTCCCGCGCCTGCGCGACGACCTGGTCCGAACGACGTACGCATACCAGCTGGTCGAGCTGATCGACCGCTTCGAACACGAGGACCACGCCAGCCCGGCCACGTTCCAGCTGTTGCGCGATAGCCTATCAGCCCTCGGCGACGCGGACGATCCGTCGATCATCACCCGCTACTTCGAGCTGCACTACCTCAGCCTGATCGGCTATCGCCCGCACCTGTTCGACTGCGCCATGTGCGGCAACGCGCTCGCACAAGGCGATGCTGCGTTCAGCCCCGAGGCGGGCGGCGTGGTCTGCGACACCTGCGCGCCCACCGTCGCGGACGCGCTACCGCTCGACGACGCGGCGTTCCGCGTGCTGCGCTTCCTGCAAACGCGCGAGATCGGCCTTGCGCTGCGCATCCAGGTTCAGAGCACAACGCGCGGCCAGATCGAACAGGCGCTGCATGGGTTCGTCCGCCACCACCTCGAGCGCGAGCTGCGCAGCGTCGAGTTCCTCAACGGCCTACGCCGCTTCGCGCGCACAATGGACCTCGCGCCGGCGGAGCGCAC
>JBDTSC010000116.1:0-10258 GCA_039931375.1 Ardenticatenales bacterium | reverse complement strand
AGCGGAGGGCGTCATCCTCCTCGGCCGCCGGCAGCATGACGTGCAGGCGCGTCTCACCGTTCGGCGGCACGGTCGCGGCCTCGAGGGTGGCCGGCCGTTGCTTGGTCGTGGCCACCCGGTCCGTGAAGGACAGTTCGAGCGGCGCGGACCCGAGGTTGCGGATCGTCGCGACGGCGTCGCCGGGCGCCTCACCGTTCACGGGGCCGATGTCGACGATGCGGCCGCCCCGGCCCCAGCGCGCGCCCTCGGCGAGCCAAAAGCGCGGGACGCCGTCCGCCACGGGTTCCTCGGCGGCGTCGACGGGGTGCCCGGGCGATGCGGCATCGCGCGGCGTGTACACGACGCGCAGGCGGCGCTCCCCGCTCGCGGCGTCAGCGTCGTCCAGGCGCGGCGCATCGCCGTCGTTGCTGAAGAGTTGGAGGTAGGCGGCGGTGGCCGCCACGGCATCAGCCGCCGGCCGTTCGCCGGGCCGCAGCACCGCGGCGGGGTCGAGGACGAGCGTGAGCGCCCGCTGCGCGCCGGGCGGGATGGACGCGTCGCCGCTGACGCCGCCGGCCGGGTCGATGGCGGCGCCCGCGATCGCGACGGTCAGGGCCGGCGACGCGGAGTAGACGCGGGACAATACGAGCGGCCGATCGCCGGCGTTGGCCAAGACGAGCGGCACCGTGAGCGGCCTGTCGGCGACGACCTCGCCCAGGTCGAGCGTCCCGCCGCGACCGCCGCCTGATAGCGCCAGGCGCGGCCCGCCGGTGGTCCGCGTGATCGCGTCCAGCGCGACGACGGCATAGCGCGGGTCCGTCGTGTTCGGGTCCGGCAGCGCAGCCAGTACCTCGTGCGGCATCCCGCCGGCGAGGCCCGCCACGCGGAGGCGCCGGGCGGGGCCGGCGGCGGTCGGCGCGGCCGTCGGGTAGGCGGTGAAGTACGTGAACCGGTCCGAAAGCGGCGTCGGCAGCGCTGTCGCCAGCGGCACGGCCTGGGTGGCCACGTCGTGCGGGCGCGCCAGCCGCAGCCAGCCGCCGACGACCGCGACGGCGAATGCCGCCACGAGCGTACACACTTCGAGTCCAGCGCTCGGGAGGCGTACGACCAGTGCCCGACCGCGCGATCGCGCCGCGCCGTCGTCGCTCGGACCGGGCGCGTCGGCCGTCCGCGTCGTCGAATCGCTCAACCGAGCCGCCCGCCACGGACCCGCCGCTCAGCGCAGCAGCGCAAGAAGATCGGTGATGGGCCGCGGAGCGCGGCCGACGTCGCCCATGATGGCGGCGAGGTAGCCGTTCAGCTCCGGCCGGCTGCTGATCGTCCCGCGCACCGCTTTGACGACGATGCCGTTCGCATCGATGAAGAACGTCGTCGGCAACGCCTTGACGCGGTACACCGAGGACGCGTTGCCGTTCGTGTCGATGACCATCGGGTATTCCATCTTGAAGGACGCCATGAACGGCGTCACCTGCTGAGGCGTCTCCTGCGAGTCGACGCCGAGGATGACCAGCTTGTCCTTGTTCGTCTGGTGCGCGTACACGAACAGCGGGATCTCGGCGCGGCACGGGCCGCACCATGTCGCCCAGAAGTTCACCATCAAGGGCTTGCCGCGAAAGTCGGACAGCTTGTGGAGGGTGCCGTCCGGCGACGGCATCTCGACGTCCGGCGCCGGCTGGCCCTCGCGCACCGGCGCAAAGACCTGGCCGCCGATGTGCAGCTTGACGTCGGCGCTGGCGATGAGGCTCTGCGCGACCGGGTCGGCGAGGTCCTGCGGCTGCCCGTGCTCCGCCATCCACTTGGCGATGACGTCCTGGGCGTCCGGCCGCTTGAGGTACGCCTCGGACAGCACCTGTTGCCGCGACCAGCTCGTGATGTCCTCTTCCGTGAGCCCGAACGGGCTGCCCAGGATGATGCCGCGCAGCGTGCCGTCGGGCAGATTGAAGCCCTTGTCGGCGCCGGAAGGCGCGGCCTTCACCGCCGCGTCGTCGGCCTGAATGCCCGCCTTGACGGCGGCGTCGACCACCAGCGCCTTGTCGACCAGCCGGTCGAGCAGGTCGCGGCGGAACCCGGCCACGGCGCTCGGAGACTCGTCGAGCACCTTGCCGGCGAGGCGCTGCTGCAGGTCCTTCTGGACGGCAAACTCGAGATCGACATCGCGGCTCGTGATCGGCGTGCCGTTCACCTCCGCCAGCAGCACGGGCTCGGAGGGCGATGCGAACAGGCCACCGCTCACCGCCGTGCCGCCGCGGCCCGATCGGTAGCGGCTCAGGCCGATGCCGCCGCCGATCAGCACCGCCAACAGCAGTACGGTGGCCACGATCGTGCCCGGGCCGATCGTGATCGTCACCGGATCGCCCGCCGTTCCCCTTGCTGTCTGCGAATCAGTCGTCTTGCGCGCCATGTCGCTCTCCCTCCCGGCCGCGATCATCGCGCGGCCCATCTCGTGCGCCCAGCCTAGTGGCCCGCGCCGGCCTCGTTCGCGTGCTTCACGTCATCCGACGGCACCTCGATCGCGCCGTCCACCGGGCGGACCACGATCCGAAAGCGCGTCTCGTGGGTGAGCTCGGGCGCCGCGTCGTCGAAGACCACCTTCGTGTCGTCGTTCGAGAAGATCTGGATGAACTTCGCCTGCGAGCCCTGTTCGTGCGCCAATCGGGCATCAAACTCGACGGTGAACGGGATCTGCTCACCGGGCTTCAACGTCAGCGGCGAGGGCAGGTTGCCGGCGCCGTCGATCGGGATGTCGCCGATGCGCGTCGTCGTGCAGCCGCAGCCGGTGTAGACGCGGCCGATGATCAGGTCCTTGTCGCCGACGTTCTTCACGACGAAGTCACGCTTGACCGAAGCGTCGCGCTTCACGTCGCCGAAGTTGTATGTCCAAACCGGGCTGAGGTCCTGGACGGCCAGGCGCGGCCCGCCCGTCAGCGGCTCGGTGACGTCTTCGACGCGAAACGGGCGGTACTCGGCCGCCAGGTTCGGGTCCGAGATGCCGGCCAGCACGTCGGGCGGCCATGCGCCGACGACGTCCCGCAGGCGATCGGAGGCGACCGTGCTGGGATCGATCTCCACGGCGCTGTCCGGCATCGAGGTCGCCATGTCCCGCACGATATCGGGCGCGCTGGCGAGGCCCCCCGGCGCCGCCGTAGCCGCCGCGACGGGCTCGCGCCGGATGATGCCCTCGCCGTCCGACCCGCCGACGATCTGGGCGCCCTTGAGGCCGAGCGCATCCGCCGTCGCCCGCAGCTCGACGTCCGACTTGCCGGAGGAGTATGGGTCCGTCGTCGCCACGGCCGCCGCGTTGCCCTCGCCGGCGCTCGCGTCAGCGAGGGTCGCCGGCGCTGCGCCGCGGCCCGCCATGACGCCGACCGCCAGCGCGACGCCGAGCACGGCGATCAGCGCGACCCCGAGGAGCACGCGGCGATCGATCGTGACGACGACCTCTTTCTCGTCCTGCGGTCCGCCGTAGGCGGCGCGGTTGCGGGTGCGGTTTTCGCTCATGGTCCGGTGTCCTTTGGTTCCGCCGCTGATGGCAAGGCGGGGCGTGAAGTGGGGCGCGGCGGGGGCGGCCGCGATGGGCCGCCCCCGCCGTGCGAACGTTGGGGCCGCGACTACTGGGCCGCGACTACTGGGCCGCGACGTCCGCCTGGATCGTGAACTCGATGAGCGGCGCCTTCGGGTCGTTCGACTTCACCCGAACCTGCTTCTGGACGAACTTGCCCTGCTCGCCGTTCACGCGCGGGTCATAGCTCACGCGGATCTGCGAGGTCTCGTCCGGCGCGAGCTCCTTCTTGCCGACGTGCGCCGCCGTGCAGCCGCACGATGCCGAAGCGTCCTCGATGACCAGCAGCGCCTTACCGATGTTGCGGATCGTGAAGTCCTTCTCCGTCGGCTTGTCGCCCGGGATCGTACCCATGTCGACGATCCAGTTCGTCTTCGCCGGCTCGTCGATCCAGATGCGGGGCTCGCCGTCCACGAGTGGAGCCTCTTCAGCGGACACGGGCGCGCTCGCGGCGCCGCCGCCCGGAGCCGGCGCGGCCACGGACGTGCCGGCCGGGCCGCCCGACGGATCGATCGAAACGACCGGCGTGCCGATCGCAAGTGTGTCCGTCCCGGCGCCGACCGGCGCCGGGGGGGCGCTGCTGTCCACCATGGCGGCCGGCGATGCCGTACCCTTGCCGCCGATCATGCCGCCGAGGTACATGCCGATCGCGAAGATGCCGGCTACGGCGAGGATGGCCACGAGGCCGTAGAACACACGGGAATCGATCTTGACGGTGACGTTGTTGCTCATGGCTTGGTTCTCCTTGAGTCGATGAGCGGGGTTGAAACGCGGTTTTGTGTGCAAGTCACTGCGGTGCGCACGGCCTCCACCACGCGCATATCGTCGATAGCCGTCGAGCGAGCCCGACCGCTAGGGGTCCCGTTGGGGGATCACTTCACCCAGGTGAACCAGCGCACGGGCGTGTCGATCGACACCGCCTGGCTCCCGCCGCTCGCGACGACGAGGAGGCGCTGCGTACGGTCGAGGTATGTGAAGCCGATCAGCGCGACGGCATTGCCGTCCGGCGACGACGCGATCTCGTTCAGGTAGAACGCCTTCGTCAGGTCCGTGATCTGCTCCGCCGGCGCGCTCCCGTCCACCTTTACGGCGTAGTAGTTCTCGATGTCGTCGCCGGCGGACGGCAGGCTGCCGACGACGCCGACCCGGTCCTTCAGGCCGTAGTCCCGGCCGACCCGCGAGAACAGGACGGTCTTGTTGTCGTTGGACCACGCCAACTTGAAGCGCGGACCCGGCACGGGCGGCGAGCTCTGGAGGATGGGGAGTTTCTCGGTCAGGTAGCGCCGCCCACCGCCGTCGGCGTCCATGACGATCATGCGCCAGCCGCTGCCGTCCGTCGGCTGGCCCTCGCCGATGATGATCCGCTTGCCGTCGGGCGACCACTGGGGGAAGAACGCGTTCGCGTCGACCACGCGCTTGGCTTTGCCGTCACGTGGCAGTACATACGCCTCGCCGGACAGCGTCTCGACGGCCGCCCACTCCGCCGGCGCCGCATTGAACGCCCACGCGTTCGCCGTGGCGGACCACTCGACGCCGTCGACCGGGCCGGTATAGGCCGGCGAGAGCTTGGCCTTGTCGACGTCGAACGTCCAGATGCCCTTCGTGACGAGCTCGGCGCGCGGCGTGATGTAGAACGTGTCGTTGTCGATCCAGCCGAAGGGCTCGGCGAACGTGATCGGCTTGTCCGCCGGCACCTTCTCGGTCTGGCGCACGATCGCCAGATCCACCGTGACGGGCGCCGCGGTGCCGGTCTGAACCATAAGCTTCACCGTCTGATTGAGATCGTCCAGCGATGTCCACAGCATTCGCTTGCCGTCCGGCGACCACATCGGGTTGATCTCGCGGCTCTGGTCGTTCGTCACCTGGCGCGCCTTGCCGTCGACGGACGTCACCCAGAGGTCGTGCTGGCCGGACTCGCCCGAGATGAACGCCAGCTGGCTTCCATCCGGCGACCATACCAGCGGCTCCTCGCCGGCGCGCAGGCCGTAGATGTCGATCCGCATGTCCTCGAGCTCGCCCTCACCGAGCGTGCCCTGGGCTTCGACGTACGGGCTGATCTGCCCCTCGGCGACGGCGCGCACGGCGGTCGCTTTGCCGTCGATCAAAAGGTCGACGGGCGTCGTGCCGGCGTTGAAGATCCGCACCCGGGACTTGCCGGCCGTCGAGTGGGTGCCGGGCTCGTAATCGACGCCGTTGATCTTAAGGTCGCTCTTGTCGCCGTAGAGGAAGAAGGTCTTGACTTCCTTGTCCGCCAGCGTCAGATCCTTGAACGACGCGAGCGACGTCGCCCCTTGCGCCCGGATCTCCAGCGTCGTCGGACCGACGCCGAACGCGCTCTCGCCGTTCGTGTGCCCGTACGCGGCTCGGCTGATCGGCTGGCCGTTCATGATCGGGATGATCGTCGTGTCCGCCAGCCCGCGGGCGGCGTGCACGACGCGGATGCGGGATTGGCCGTGCTTGTGGTACTCGTTATTGTCGACCAGCACGCCCATCGGCGTCGAGCCGCCCGGCGTGAGGACGAGGGTGTAGTCGCTGCCCGGGCGCAGCTTGACGTTCATCTCGTCGGAGCCGATCTTGATCTTGTGGACCTCGTTCGGCAGAACATTCGCATGCAGCTGGCGCCCGTTCTTGCCGTCCACGTCCATCACCCACAACGCCGCGTCGCTGCCGGCGAAGAAGGCGACGCGGCGGCCGTCGGGGGACGTCCACGCGCGGCCCGGATCGTCCGGCGGCGCCCAGACGGACGGCATCGCCGAGTTCTCCAGCGCCAGCTTGGCCGTCTGGGATCCATCCGCCTTAGCCGTGTAGAACGTGCCGCCCCGGGCGAAGAGGAGCGAGCCGCTCAGCGGCGCCGGCTTGGCCGGCGGCGTGAACGTGGCCAGCGCCGGCTGGCGCTGAACGAGCTCGTCCACGTTGGCGATCTGGTTCTTGGCGTCCTCCGTCGCACGGACCTGGGAACTCTGCGTCTCCACCGCGTCGGGGCTCGAGTTCGAGTCGCTGCCCATGTTCGCCGGCAGCGGGTCCGTTGGCAGCGGCGGGATGTCATTCTCGCCGCCGTTGCCGGAGATCGTCGTCGCCATCGCGTCCATCGCGGGGATGGTGGCGGACGGACCGGCCGCGGCGCCGTTGTCGGCCACCATGGTGGCGGGGGCCTCGCCGGCCGCCGACGGGGTCGACGTGCCGAGCGCGACCTCTGTCAGCCGGCTCAATGCATCGGGGTCGACGCCGCCCTCGGACGGCGCGCCGCCGCACGCGGCCACGGTGACGCCGAGCAGGGCGGCGCCGAACAAGGTGGCCAGAACGAGCGGCGTCCCGGCGCGAAGTGAGCGAATCGTGCGGAGGATGTGTGTGGTCACGCGTTCTGCCTTCTCAACTCTTACCCGACGTAAGACAATTCTCCGACGGGTGCGCGGTCGCTGTCAAGCGGGGGTGGGTGGCGCCGTGGGAAACGGTGGCGGACGCTAGGGCGCCGTCGCCACCAACACGGCGGTATCGGGGGCGAACGCCAGCGCCGGCGCGCAGGCGGACTCGATGGGCGCACTGCGGCGGGCGGCCGCGGCGCCGTAGCTGAACCCGAACACGCCGGCCACGACGGCCGCGCTGACGATCCAGTCCATCGGCGTCGGCAACGTGCGCGGCACGCGGGCCGGCTCGATGAGGTGGCGCAGCCGCGCTTCGGTCGGCGAGAGCGCACCGATCGCAAGGACGCCGGCGGGCCAGACGGGTCGGTCGGCGCCGAGCAGCTTGCACAGCGCGCTCGCCAGCGCCAGATCGCCCGGTCCGGCGGCGTCCGCGTCCGCCGCCAGCTCTTTGCCGGCAAGGTAGCCGTTGCGCAGCTGCCCGGCCAACGGCAGGAAGAACAGCGCACACGCCAGGGTGCGTCCGGCCAGGATCTTGAGCGGGTCGTGGAATCGGAGGTGGTGCCGTTCGTGCCGCAGCACGGCGCCCAATTCGGTCGGCGACAGCATCGCCACCAGCCCGCTCGACACGCAGACGCGCGGGCGCACGAGGCCGTGGCAGAACGTGAACGCGTGCCGATCCGCCACTAGGTCGAGGCGGTTCGCCAGCCCGGCCGAGGCCGCGATCGCCGCAAGGCCCGCGGACATCGGCCTTCGATCGGCGAGGACGGTGCGGAGCATTCGCCGCGTCGCGTAGAGCTGGTGGGCCAGCGCGAGCGCCGCCGCGATGACGCCGGCGGCCAGCAGGCCGGCCGGCAACAGGACGCCGACCGTCGAGAGGCGGTCGATGACCGTGGATACCCACGTTCGACACGCGAGGAACGGATCGAGCGCGCGCCCGTAGCGCACCACGAACGCGAGCAGCGCGGCGGCCAGCACGGCGGCGACGGCGGCCAGGATCGCCAGCGGGAGGTCGGCGGCGCGGCGGCGAAGGTTCACGCGACTTCCTCGTGGGCCATCGCGCCGTCCGCCTGCACCGCGCCGTCTGCGGGCAACGCGCCGTCTGCGGGCAACGCGCCGTCTGCGGGCAACGCGGCATCCGTGGGCGTGTCGGCGGCGTCCGCGGACGGTCGCGAGGCCTCGCCACCCTCCGGTACGGCATGACCGCCACGCGCTTCCACCAGCGCGGACAGCTGGTCGAGGAGCGCCGGATCGAACGCATCGAGCGCGTCGACGAACTGGGCGACCGCCAGCGCGCCGTACTCCTCCACCAGGCTCTCGGCGACATGCCTCGAAACACGGCTGACAAACGCCAGGCGGCTCTCGGCGGCGACGTAGGCGAACGCGCGCGAGTCGCGGCGTCGATGGAGCGCCCCCTTCTCGACCAGTCGGTTCATCACCGTCATCACCGTCTTGTAGTTGCTGTCCTGGCCGAGACGCGCGCAGACATCGCCGACCGTCGCCTGCGGCACGTCCCAGATGACGGCCATGATCTCAGCCTCGAGTTCGCCGAACACGCGGGCCAGCCCGCGCCGGTCGAGTTTGAAGGACGAAAGTCGGTCGTTGCGGTCCATGAAGCCATCCCGTGAGGGTTCCGGATGAGGCGGCGGTCGGGTCGCGGCGGTCTTCGCCATCGCAACTCTTACGCGTCGTAAGCGCCGCCGGAGATTGTAACGCGGCCGCGACGCGGACGATACCGGCCGGAGCTAAGCCTTGGATGAGAAGTTCGGCCGTGGTGGTGGACGACGGTCGGGGTGCGTGCTATCCTGTCACCGGTTCACTTCTTGTTAATTCGCACTGTTTATCCATTCGTGCTGGGCACAGCCTGCATGGCCGCGGACCGCGGCGCGATCCGCGTCCGCTGCGGCCGAGGAGATGACCGAATGGCGATCCACGTTCCGCCGGGCAGTCACGGCCATCACGAACGAACCAGCGGCCGACCGCGCGTACGGATCGCCCTTCCTGGCATCATCGTCGCCGCCGGCTTGCTGGTGGGCGGCGGATGCGGCTGGGGCAAGGGTCTCCTGTCCGGCGGCGACGCGAACGTCGCCGGCCAGGTGGCGGGCGGCGCGGTTGGCACGCTGACCGGGCAGTCCACGGCGACCCCCACGCCCGATGCGGCCGGATCGCCGGTACGATCCGCGCCCCCCGCGGCGCGTGAACCGGGCCGCGGCGTCGTCGCCGGTCGCCTGATCGACAGCGCCACGGGCCTGCCGGTGCCAGACGTCCAGGTTCAGCTCATCGAGTCCGGTCGGCGGACGCTGTCGGGCCCGGACGGCACGTTCCGCTTCGACGGCGTACCCGCCGGCTCGCTCACGGTGGCCCTCGGTCCGAGCGACGACCACGTGATCGGCAGCCGACCGGCGGCGGTCGGCCCGAACGGCTACGACTTCGGCCTCGTGCCGCTCATCGCGGCGGACGCGCCGACGTATATCGCCCCGGAGCTTGGCGGCACCGCGGCCGGGTGCGGCGATACGCGCGTCGACATCGCGCCGAACGCGATGGATGCGCCGGCGGCCGTGCGGGTCACGTGCATTCCCGACGAGGCCGCGTTTCCCGCGCCTGCGCCGGCCGGCCGATTGCCGCTGGCCGTCGTGGACATCGCGCCGGGCGAGCGAATGCTCACCGTCCCGGCGACCGCGACTCTCAGCCTGCCCGCCCAGCCGCGCTTCGCGGCGGGCGTAGCGTTGGACGTGCTCCAGCTCGATTACCGGCGCCTGCGATGGAACCGCGTCGGCTCGGCGACGGTCGATGCCGGCGGCGAGACGGCGCGCGCGGTGATCGGGACCCTGGCGCCGCTGATGCTCGTCGCGCCCGCCTTCGGCGCGGCCGGCGCCGCCGCGGACTCGCCGCCGACGATCGCGCGCTACGACGTCGCGGCCGCCGCCGACGGCGCGCCCATCGACTCGTTCGCCAGCGGCACGTTGATCGTATACGCCGGCTTCGACTTCGGCGGGATGATGAACACCACGGTGCGCGTGAAGACGACGGACCGCACCGGCGCGGTGCTGTTCGAGAGTCGGCGGCCCTACACGGACGCCGGCCGCGACAACGTGCCGATGATCCATGCGGACGGCGGCGCTTGGCCGGTCGGCGACTTCCTGACGACGTGGTCGATCGGGGAACCGCCCGTGGCCGTCGGCAAGTCCGTCGCGTGGTCCGTCACGTCGCGGCCAACGCCCGGCCCGACCGCGATCGCCGTCGTGATCGCTCCCGACCTGGCGCGCGCCGGCGTGTCCGTGGACGCGCCGTACGGTCAGGCGGGCCTGCCGCCGCGCGCCGTTCCGGTCGGATCGCTCGACTGCGGGCGGACGCCCGGTTG
>JBDTSC010000115.1:0-10465 GCA_039931375.1 Ardenticatenales bacterium | reverse complement strand
GTTCGCTTGACGACCCGCACATCGATTGCGCTATAGTGCCGCCATTCATGCCGTCGAACAACGACGACGCCCCACGACGTCGTCGCCCACCGAAAGGATAGCCGCGCCCCCACCCCCACCCGGTCGAGCGCCGACCGAACGAGCAGCCAAGCACCAGGACTCCCCTTCGCCCTTTTCGCGCACGCGATGCTTCCGCATCCCGCGCCGTACGGGCACCCCGCGACGGGTAGCGGCCGTTCGCCGGGGAGGGCATGAGTCGACGAGGTGGAGGTTCCCGGACGCGCCGGGCTAACCCGCCGCCCAAGGCAGCGCCGGATCGCCGGCCGCCGCCGAGGGCACATCGCCGCGCAAAACGTGGGTGATGCGGGGAACATTCGATAGATCGGTGGATGCCTCCTGGGCTGGCACGGCCCAAGGTCTGCTCTCCTGAACCCGACAAGCCAACGCCAAAGCCGCCGGGCGACCGGCGGGACAACGCGCTTGGCAGTGCGCCCCGCAACCGCGTCGACGACGTCCTCGGACACCGTCCGACGGCGCTTTCGGCGCGGCCCTCGCCGCGCGCCCGATTGTGGCGCGCGAGCGCATCAGGAGAGCAACCATGTGCGGAATCGTCGGCTATGTCGGCGGGCGCGATGCCCTGCCGATCCTCCTCGACGGCCTGTCGCGGCTTGAGTACCGCGGCTACGACTCGGCGGGCGTCGCGCTCGTCGATGACGACCACCACCTTGGGATCCGAAAGGCCGCCGGCAAGCTGTCCGCCCTGCGCGACATGCTCGCGGCGGACGCCCCGACCGGCCGCCTGGGCATCGGCCACACCCGTTGGGCGACGCACGGGGCGCCGACCACGCCCAACGCCCACCCCCACACCGCGGACGACGATCGCGTCGCGATCATCCACAACGGCATCTTCGAGAACCACGCCGCGATCAAGGGCCGGCTGATCGGCGCTGGCCGCGCGTTCACGTCCGAGACGGACACCGAGGTCCTGGCGCACCTCATCGCCGAGGCGATGGACCAAGAGCCCGCGCTCTCCGCGCCCTCCGCCGACCCCGCCGATCGCCGCGCCGCGTTCACCGCCGCCGTCCGCACCGCCTTGCTGCAAGTCGAGGGCGCGTACGCCATCGCCGCGATCAGCCCGGAGGCGCCCGGACTGATCGTCGCCGCCCGCAAGTTCAGCCCGCTCGTCGTCGGCGTCGGCGACGGCGAGAGCCTGCTGGCCAGCGACATCCCGGCGCTGCTGCCGTATACCCGCCGGATCGTCCTGCTCGAGGACGGCGAGATGGTCGAGCTGACCGCCGACGGCGTGCGCCTCTCGCTCCTGGACGGCACGCCCGTGACCCGCGACCCGATCACGATCGACTGGAGCGCCGAGGCGGCCGAGAAGGGCGGCTACCGCCACTTCGTGCGCAAGGAGATCGACGAGCAGCCGCGGGCGCTCGTCGACACGCTGCGCGGGCGGATCGTGGACGGCGCCGTCGTGCTGCCCGAGCTGGACGCGATCGACCTCGACGCGATCCGGCGCGTCACGCTGATCGCCTGCGGCACGTCGGCCTACGCCGGCCTGGTGGGGGCGCGCCTGCTGTCGCGCTGGGCCGGGCTGCCGGCCGATGTCGCGATCGCGTCCGAGTTCCGCTACGGCGACCCGATCGTCGGGCCGGACACGCTGGTCATCGGCATCACACAGAGCGGCGAGACGGCCGACACGCTGGCCGCCCTGCGCCGCGCCAAGCTGGCCGGCGCGCCGACGCTGGCGCTGTGCAACGTCGTCGGCAGCTCCGTCACGCGGCTGGCGGACGCGACGCTGTTCCTGCAGGTCGGCCCCGAGATCGGCGTCGTGGCCACCAAGACGTTCACCGCCCAGCTCGCGCTCCTCACGCTGCTGTCCGTGTCCGTCGCGGCCCGCGTCGGCCGCCTGGCGCCGGCCGACGCGGCGGCGATCCTGACCGACCTCACCGCCATCCCGTCGGCCATCCAGGCCGCCCTGGCGTGCGAGCCGACGGTCGCGGCGATCGTCGACGCCCTCGACCTGGTCCACACCCACTCGATGTTCTTCATCGGCCGTGGCTTCGGCTACCCGGTGGCGCTCGAGGGCGCGCTGAAGCTCAAAGAGATCAGCTACATCCACGCCGAGGGCTACCCCGCCGGCGAGCTGAAGCACGGCCCGATCGCGATGCTCGACCCGGCCATCCCGGTCCTGGCCGTCGCGACGCCCAGCCCGGTCCACGAGAAGGTCCTCTCGAACATCGAGGAGGTCCGCGCCCGCGGCGCCCGCACCGTGGTCATCGCGGCGCCCGGCGACGCCGCGTCGGCCGCCGTCGCCGACCACCTGATCACCGTCCCCACCGTCCGCGAGGAGCTCTCGCCGCTCGTCGACGTCATCCCGGTGCAGCTCCTCAGCTACCACGCCGCCGTCGCGCGGGGCTGCGACGTGGACCAGCCGCGCAACCTGGCCAAGAGCGTGACGGTCGAATGACCGACCAGCGCCCGGGCCGCCCCGTGCGCATCGTCATGCTCGGGCCGTTCGGCCTCGGGCCCAAGATGACGATGCGCCGCCGCGCCCTGCCCGCGGCCCGGGCGCTGGCCGCGCGCGGCCATGCGGTGACGCTCATCCTCCCGCCGTGGCAGACGCCGGAGGCGGGCGGTCGCGAATACGACGACGCGGTTCCCGGCGTGCGCATCGTCAACGTCTCGTTGGCCGGTCTGCGCGTCCCGCTCCTCGGCCACCTCATCTTGGCCGCGCGCATGGCCCGTCGTTCGATCGCCCTCCGCCCCGACGTCGTCTACGCCTTCAAGCCCAAGGCCTACAGCGGCCTCGCCGCCACGCTGCTCCGGCTCGCGCGCACCCTGCGCCTCGTCGCCCCCTTCCGCCTCGTCGTCGACACGGACGATTGGGAGGGCGCCGGCGGCTGGAACGACCTCGAGCGGTACTCGGCCGCCCAGCGCGCCGTGTTCGCCTGGCAGGAGCGCCACGGCCTGACCCGCGCCGATCACGTCACCGTCGCCAGCCGCGCCCTGGAGACGCTCGTCCTGGCGATGGGCGTCCCGCCCAATCGAGTGACGTACCTGCCGAACGCGTTGGACGACAGCGCGGCGATCGGCGAAACGGCCCGCCTCGACGCCGACGCACCGCTACGGAACGTCGACGCCGACCCGAACGCGCTATCGCCCACGACGTTGGCCGCGAACACTCCTCATCCGCCAACCCTGCTCCTCTACACCCGCTTCTTCGAGTTCGCCCTCGACCGCCCTCTCGCCGTCCTCGTCCGCGTCCGCGAGCGACTGCCGGACGCCCGCCTCGTCGTCGCTGGCGCCGGCCTGTTCGGCGAGGAGCGTCGATTCGCCGACCTCGCCGCCCGGCGCGGCCTGACGGATGCCGTCGACGTTCGCGGCTGGCTCGATCCGTCCGCCGCCGCCGCGACGTTCGCCGCCGCCGACATCGCCCTCTACCCGTTCGACGACACGCTGATCAACCGCACGAAATCGCCGTACAAGCTGCTCGAGCTGATGGCGGCCGGCCTGCCCGTGATCGCGGACGCCGTCGGCGAGCTGCGGGAGGTCATCGTCGACGGCGAGAGCGGCCGCCTCGTGCCGTGCGGCGACGCCGCGGCGATGGGCGCTGCGGCCGTCGCGGTGCTGTCGGACGCGGCGCTGCGGGCGCGGTTGAGCCGTGGCGCACGGGAGCGGATCGCGGCGGCGTACGCGTGGTCGGCGGTGGTTGCACGCCTGGCCGCCGTCCTGGCCGATGACCCTCGCCCTGATGACCTTCGCCGCGATGACCCGCGCCCTGATGACCCGCGCCCTGATGACGTGCACCTTCCACCATAACCTTGTCGGCCCATCCTTCGTCTTATCCGGCGGAAGCCGTACCCAGCCCGCCCCGGCTAGCGGCCCGCTGCGCCGCGCGCTAAGCTTGGCGCCGCGCCCACCCCCCAATACCGGCCGACGACCCCACCGCCGCCGGAGCGCACCGCGTCTCTCTGAACGCGATGACCCGCGGCGACGATCGGCCTGGCCTGCAAACGCGATAGGTGAGACACGCCATGCCCGTGCCGTTCCTGCCCCCCCACCGGCTGCGGACCGCCTCCGTCGGCGCCTTTGCGGCGACCGTTCTGCTCGCGACCTCCCTCGCCGGGACGCCGCGCGATCCGTCGGCAGCGCCGTCGAACTCGACGGTCCACGCCCAGGCCGACCTGCAATGGGCGCTGACCGAGACGCGCCTCCCCGGCTTCGACACCGGCGGCCTCTACAACCCGGCCGGCATCGCCGCGGCGCCCGGCGGCGGGTTCTTCGTCGCCGACAGCGGCCACCATCGGATCGCCGTCATCGGCACGGACGGCCGCGTCGAGCGCGCGTTCGGGCGTCTGGGCAACGGGCCCGCGGAGCTCGACCAGCCGCGCGACGTCGCCGTCAACGCATCGCGCGACCGCGTGTACGTCGCGGACCGGTCCAACCGCCGGCTGGCCGTGTTCACGATGGCCGGCGATCCCGTCGGCGAGTGGATGGCCGCCACGGATGGCCAGGCGTTCGTCCCGCACGCCGTCGCGGTCGCGCCGAACGGGGACGTCTACGTCCTGTCCGACGGTTCGCGCCGCGTGGAGCGCTTCACCTGGGACGGCACGTGGCAGAGCGGCTTCGGCGGCGCCGGCAACGCGCCGGAGCAGCTGGCCGGACCGAACGACCTGGCGATCACCGCGGACGGCCGCGTCCTTGTCGCCGACACCGCCGGCATGCCCGGCAGCGACCGGACGGCGCCCCTTGGCCGGCTGTCCGTATTCACGAGCGCCGGCGCCCTCATCGACCGCGTGGCCGTCAAGGGCATCCGCGATGTCGCCGTCCACCCCGACACGGGCGATATCTATGTCCTGCACAACAGCCCGTCCGGCGACCGGGACCAGATCACGATCCTCAACACGGACCTCACCCAGATCAGCGTGATCAACAGCGACACGCTGCCCGACACGGCGCGATTCGCGCCGGCCGAGCGGCTCGCCCTCAACGTCGGCGGCCGGCTCGGGTTGACCAGCGGCCCTACCGGCGATCCGGCGCGGCCCGAACAAGGTGTGCGGCAGTACGTCACCGGCCGCGATCTGCCCGTCCTCACCGCCACGACCATGCTGGACCCGCTGGCCGCGCCCGTCCTGTACGATCCGGTGGCCATCGACGCCGCGGCGGACGGTACGCTCCTGGTCGCCGAGCGGGACATGGGGATCGTCCGCCGCTACCGCCCCGACGGCGGCTTCGATCGCGCCTACCCGAGCCTCGGCGCGGACGAGATCGCCGCTACGCCCGACGGCGGCATCGTGTTGGGCGTGAGCGGCGGCGCGTACGCCGCGTACATCGATGGCGTGACCGGCCGCGAGAGCTGGCGATGGACGTGCGACTGCCTCAACGGCTTCGGCCTGGCGGCGTCGAGCGATCGCCTGTACGCCACATCGGCCCTGTCCGGCACGGTGCGGGTGCACGATCCGACCGCGGCGAAGCCGGACGGTTCCTTCGGCATCGCCCTGCCCGGCTACGCCTGGCCGCTGGACGTGGATCTCGGGCCGGACGGCCGGTTGTACGCCGCCGGTGGCGAGCAGGGATCGGTGACGGTCCTCGATCGCGCCACAGGTCTGAGCGTCGGCGGCTGGCCGACGGGGGGCGGCGGGCCGCAACGGATCAGCGTCGGGCCGGACGGCACGGTGTTCACGTTGCGCTTCGATGGGACCGTCGCGGCCTGGGCGCCGGACGGACAAGCGATCGCGACGTGGTCCATCGAGCCCGTCGGCGGCGGGCGGTTCAGCTTGCCCTCGGACATCGCCGCGGCGCCGAACGGCCGCCTGTACGTGCTCGACGGCGAGTCGCACGCCATCCTGGTCTACGAGCCCCGCCCGGGCACCGCGCCGACGCCGACGGCGACGCCGGACGCGCCCTGCACCGTCACGGGCAACAAGACCGCCGCGCCGGCCCAGGTCGTCCTCGGCCAGCCGGTGACGATCGACCTCACGGTCGACTTCCAGTGCCGCGGCGGCCAGGCGCCCGAGAGCGAGATCATGCTGATCATCGACCGCTCGAACTCGATGGCCGGCGTGAAGCTGGCCGCCGCCAAGGCCGCCGCCGACAGCTTCGTCGCCTCCCCGAGCCTGGACTTCACGGCGAACCGGGTCGGGCTCGTGTCGTTCTCCGACCTGATCTCGCTCGATCAGCCGCTCACCCACGACCGCGCCGCCGTGCGCACCGCCGTCGGCGACATCCAGCACACGGGCAACACGGATCTGGCCACCGCGCTGCGCCGCGCGACGGAGCACGTGCTGCGGGAAGGCCGACCCGGCGCCCGGCCCGTGCTCCTGATGATGACCGACGGCAAGCCCAGCCGCCTCGGCCAGCCGTACGTCGACACGATCACGGAGGCGGCGCGGGCGAAGGCGCGCGGAGCGTTGGTCTACACCATCGGGCTAGGCGACTCGATCGAGACGGACCTCCTGGTCGCCGTCGCCGGCGCGCCGAGCCGCTACTTCGCGGCCCCCCGGCCCGACCAGCTGGCGACGATCTACGACGAGCTGTCCAAAACGGTCGGCGGCGTCGTCGCGACGGACGTGCTGGTCGTGGACGGCCTGGGGGCCGACATGACGTACGTGCCGGGCTCCGCGACGCGCGGCGGGACGATCGCCGGGAACGACGTCACGTGGTCGCTCGGCGCGCTCCCCAGCGGCAAGGCGACGCTCTCGCTCAAGGTGACGCCGGGCCGTCTCGGCCGGTTGCCGACGAACACGCGTGCGAACGCGAGCTACACGGCGGCCGGCCAACACTTCACGTTCGAGTTCCCGGTGCCGGAGGTCGAGGTCGTCGCCGCGCCGACGGCGACGCCTACCCGGACCCCGCGGCCGACACCGCGCGTCACCGGCCCGTCCAAGGTCTACCTACCGATCGTCCAGCGCAACCATTGCCAGCCGGACGATGCCCGGCTTGGGGCCGAGATCGTGCTCGTGATCGACACGTCGTCGTCCATGGCCGGCGCGCCCCTTGAGGCGGCCAAGGCCGCCGCGCGCCAGTTCGTCGATCTCCTGGACCACCGCCGCGACCGCGCAGCCCTCGTGACGTTCGACGCGACGCCCATGCTGGCGCAGTCGCTCACGTACAGCTCGATCCTCGTCAAGAGCGCGATCGACGGCATGACCACCGCGCCCGGCACGCGCGCCGACCTCGGGCTGGCCAAGGGCGCCGAGGAGCTTCGCCTGCGCGCCCGCACCGGCAGCCAGCGCGTCCTCGTGTTCATGTCGGACGGACAGCCGACGGAGGGCACCCGCGACACCGCGCTCGGCACCGCCGCCGACGTTCGTCGAACGGGCGCGATCATCTTCGCGATCGGCCTCGGGGAGGCGGACGGCACGTTCCTGGCCTCGATCGCAACGTCTAGCCGCCACTACTACCACGCGCCCGACCCGACGGATCTCGAGCAGATCTATCGACGCGTGGCCGGGGAGCTGCCGTGTCGGTGAGGCGCAACGCGGCCGGCGCCGGCACCGTCGCCGCCGTCGTCGTCGCTGCATCCGTTGTCGCCGCTGCGTCCGTCGTCGCCGCGCTGGTCGCCCCGCGCGCGTGGTCCGTCGGGGCGACCGCGCCGGACGTGCGCGCCATGCAACGTTCGTCGGATCGACACGCTTCCTCGGCGGCCCAGCCGGGCGAGTACCGCTTCAGCGGCGCGTGGCCGGTCGCGGACGGGGAGCCGATCGCCGTCGCCGCGCGGCCCGACGGCGGCGCGGTCGTGGCCGTCGCGCCGCTCGTGGCCCAGCCCTCCGACTTCGCGGCGCTGCGGTTCGTCGACGCGAACCTGGCCCTCCTCGAACGCCGCGTGCCGCGCGACGAACAGGGGCGGGCGATCCAGCCCCTGGCGCTGGTCGTCGGGACGGGCGGGGCGTTGTTCGCCGCGAGCGCCGATCGTCTGCTGTCCTATGATGGGACGGGCGGCGTCGTGTGGGACCGGCCGGCCGGCGACGGCCATCCGGACTTCGGGCCGGCGGCGCGCGGCCTGGCCGCCGCGGGCGATCGGTTGTACGGCGTCGACATGGCGAACGCGCGATTGCTGGGCTACGACGTGGCGACCGGGCAGCTGCGACAGCGCCTCGGCACCGCCGGGACGGGCGCCAGCAGCTACCTGGCGCCGCTGGACGTGGCAGTGCTGTCCGACGGCCGCCGCGTCGTCGCGGACCACGGCAATCGCCGGCTGGCGCTGTCCGACGCGGACGGCAACCCGCTCGCGCGCTGGCCTCTGCCGGATCGCCCGATCGCCGTCGCCCGCACGTCCGAAGACGTCGTCCTGACGGTCCTCGCCGACGACAGCGTCTATGCGATGGACGATCAAGGCGCACCGATCGCCCGCTTTGCCCGCTTCGGCCGCGGCCCCGGCGAGCTGCGTGGAGCGGCCGACATCGCGGTCGGGCCGGATGATCGGGTCTGGATCGCCGATCGGGGCAACCGGCGGGTGGCGCTCTTCGCGCCGCCGTCGGCCGCTTCGCCCGCGCCGGGCGCGTCGTCGACACCACCGTCGACACCACCGTTGGCGACCCCCTTGCCGAGGGAGACCGCCCCGGCGTCGACCGCGATGCCGACGCCGACGCCCGGTGCTCTGCCATCAGCGTTGGCCGCCTGCCCGGGAATGCCGGCCCAGCTCACGCTCGATGTCGAACTGCCGCCGGTCGCGCCGCGCCTCGACCTCGTCCTCCTGTTCGATACGACCGGCAGCATGGAGGCCGTAGTCTCGACGGCCCGCGCGCGGGCGCTCGAGATGGCGGCGCGGCTGCGGGGCCTGGCGCCGGACGTGGCGATCGCCGTCGCGGACGTACGGGACATGCCATACGGGGCGGCGGGACAGGCGACGGACTGGCCATGGCGTCTGCGCGGGGCGTTGTCCACGGAACCAGACGATCTGGCCGCGGCCGCTGGGGAGCTGTGGGCCGGCGGCGGCGGCGACGAGCCCGAGTCGTACAGCCTGGCGATCCGCGATCTGATCGACGACGAGCGGGTCGGGTGGCGGCCCGGCGCGCGCCGCGTGATCGCCCTGTTCGGCGACTCCGTGCCGCGCGACGACGACCTGAACGCGGGCGTCGCCGGCGCGTTTGTGCCCAGCCCGTGGACGCCCGGCCTGCCGAAGAACTGGCGGGACAGCGGGCCGGATTGGGCGCCGTACTCCGCGGACGACCTCGACTGGCAGTCCGTGCTGCTGGACCTGCGCGATCGCGGCGTCACGCTCGTGGCGGGCGTCACCGGCACGGCGCCCGGCGCGGTGCGCGGCCGGCCGGACGTGCTGACGGCGTACTGGCGCGATTGGACGGCGCGCACCGGCCCCGGCGGCGGCGCCGTCGAGATCGCGGCCGCCGGCCAGCTGCCGGACGCGCTGGTGACGCTCGTCACTGGCACCGGCCGCCGCATCGGGCGCCTCTACGGCGCGGTCGAGCCGCCGGTGTTCGCGAACTGGGTGACATGGACGCCCACGGACCACACGGACATCGACGTGCCGGCCGGCGGCGCGCGCCGGACGTTCGAGGCCCGGATCGAGCCGCCCGCGCAGACCCCTGACGGCACGTTTGACCTGACGCTGTATGCCATGGGCGACGGTGCGCGATACGACGCGCGGCCCGTCCGGCTGACGTGGCGCCGCGCCTGCGGCCCGACGGCCCCGCCGCCGTCGACAGCCGCAACGCCCACGGCCACCGTGACCGTCGAGGGGACGGACACCCCGCCGCCGACGGACACCGCCACGCCGTCGGCGACCGCGACGCAGACCGTGCGGCCGACGCCGTCGCGGACCGCGCTGACGTGGCCCTCGCCCTCGCCGACGCCCCGCACGACGCGCGTCTACCTGCCCATCCTCGAGCGGTCGTACTGCGATCCGTCCCGCCGCCCGATCGTGCAGGTCGCCCTCCTGATCGACACGTCCTCGTCGATGGCGGGCGATAAGCTGGCCGCCGCGATCGCGGCCGCCCGGCTCTTCGTGGACCTGATCAACCTGCCGCGCGATCAGGCGGCCGTCATCACGTTCGACAGCACGGCGCGGGTCGTCCAGCCGCTGAGCAGCATCCGTCCCCGCGTCCGCGCGAGCCTCGCCGACCTGACGACCGGCGTGGGCACACGGCTGGACAAGGGGATCGACGCGGCCTCGGCGACGCTGCAGGCCGGCGCGCGACCCGGCGCGCGGCAGATCGTCGTGCTGCTGACGGACGGCCAACCGGACGGCGGAACGGAGGCCGATGTGTTGGCGGCGGCAGAGCGGGCAAAGGCCGCCAGAATCGCCGTATTCGCCGTCGGCCTCGGCGACGACGCCGCTGGCGAGCTGTTGGTGAAGGTCGCGTCGGACGCCTCGTTGTACCGCTTCGCGCCGTCGGCGGAGGAGCTGGGCCGCGTGTACGAGGGGATCGCGGGGGACGTGGGGTGTCGGTGAGGACAGAGAGGGACGGCGTCACCAGGATCAACGGCTGAAGCCGTCGCT
>JBDTSC010000114.1:0-10635 GCA_039931375.1 Ardenticatenales bacterium | reverse complement strand
GGGATGTAGGCCGACATGTCGCCGAGCTGCGTCTCGATGATCGGCAGCGAGGTCAGGCTGCCGCCGCCGCGCTCGTCGCTCAGCTTGGCCGAGCGCTCCAGGAGGCGCGAGTGCAGGTAGAACACGTCGCCTGGGTACGCCTCGCGGCCCGGCGGGCGGCGCAGCAGCAGCGACACCTGGCGGTACGCCGTCGCGTGCTTGGAAAGATCGTCGTAGACGATGAGGGCGTGGCGGCCGGCCTCGAGGAACTCCTCGCCCATCGCCGTCCCGGTGTAGGGCGCGATGTACTGCAGCGCCGCCGACTCCGACGCGGACGCCACGACGACGATCGTATGCTCCATCGCCCCGTTCGCCTCGAGCAGCGCGACGATGCTGGCCACCTGCGAGCGCTTCTGACCGATGGCGACGTAGATGCAGATGACGCCGGAACCCCGCTGGTTGATGATCGCATCCACCGCCACCGCAGTCTTGCCGGTCTGGCGGTCGCCGATGATCAGCTCGCGTTGACCGCGGCCGATCGGGATCATCGTGTCGATCGGCTTGATGCCGGTCATCACGGGCTCTTTGACGTTCTGCCGCTCCGTCACGCCGGGCGCGATGCGCTCGATCGGACGCGTCTTGTCGGTCCGGATCGGCCCCTTGGCGTCGATCGGCTGGCCGAGCGCGTTCACGACGCGCCCGATGAGCGCGTCGCCGACCGGCACGCTGATGACCCGGCCGGTCGAGCGGGCGATGTCGCCCTCCTCGATCGCGGTGAAGTCGCCCAGGATGACGATGCCGACGGAGTCCGTCTCCAGGTTGAGGGCGATGCCGTAGACGGACCCGCCCTCTTTGCCGGGGAACTCGACGAGCTCGCTCATCAGGCAGCCGCGCAGGCCTTCCACGCGCGCAATGCCGTCGCCGACCTCGACAACAGTGCCGACGTCGACCGCCTTGGTGGTGGATTCGAATCCCTCGATCTGCTGCCGCAGGACGGCAGCCCAATCGCGCACATTCACTGACACTGACACGGTCCTCAACCTTTCCGCACGTGGCGAGCTGGCCGACGTGTGCTAGCCGGTTTGCGCACCCGTCAAGGTCGCGCGCAGCTGGCTCAGCCGCGACGCGACGCTGTCGTCGATGTAGCGATCGCCGACGCGAACGATCAAGCCGCCGAGGATGCCGGCCTCCACCTTGTAGTGGATCGCCAGGTCGTCCCCGTAGCGCGCCTTGAGCCGCGTATCGATCGTCAGCCGCTCGGCGTCCGTCAGCGGCACGGCGCTCGTGACGTCGGCGTCGATCCGCCGATCGTCGTCCGCGTCGCCTTCGAACTTGCTGAGCATGCGCTTCAGGTCGTCAAGGTTCATGGCCTTGGCGGCCTCGCCGATGAGATCGCGCGCCGCGTTCCTCAGACCCTCGAGCACATCGCTCATGCGAGCTCGCCCAGCTTCTGGGTGAGGAAGCCGTCGACGAGCTTGCGGTGCTTGCTCGCGTCGATCGCCTCGCCCAACACCTTGCCGGCCGCCATCAAGGCCAGCTCGGCGATGTCGTTCTGCATGCCGGCCAGCGCCTGGGCGCGGGTCTGCTCCGCCTCGGCACGAGCGCGCGCCAGCAACTGCTCCGCTTCGCTGTTCGCCTCGGCCAACCGCCGCTCGGCGGCCTCCTCGCCCCGCGCCACCGCTTGGCGCAAGCGATCCTGGCCGGAGCGGCGCTCCTCGGCCATCTGCGCCTCGAGCGCGGCGCGCTCGGTAGCCGCCTGCTGCCGGACCTTGTCCGCTTCCGCCAGGCTGCTCTGGATCTGATCCGTGCGCTTTTGCATGTAGTTCAGGATCGGCTTGTACAGCAGCATCCGCAGCACGACCAGCAGCAGCAGGAAGTGCACGATCTGCACCAAGAGCAGCGGCCCATTGATTCCCAGTTTACCCATGACGCACTCCTTACGAACGGGGGCTCCGGCCCCCGTCGCAGACGGTCTAGATCACGAAGAGCAATACGAGCGAGATGACGAGCGCCAGGATCGCCAGCGATTCGGCGAACACGATACCCAGGAGCATCGTCGCGCGCAGGTCGCCGCTCGCCTCGGGGTTGCGCCCCATCGCCAGGAGCGCACCGTTCACGACCAAGCCGATGCCGATGCCCGGCCCGATCGCGCCGGTGCCGACGGCGATACCGGCGCCGATCAGCTTGCCAAGCAACTTGGCTGCTTCAAGTTCCATCGTTCAGTCTCCTCATCATGGACAGGACGATTCCGTGCAGGTGTCGCAACGCCCGCGACGCGGGCCGATCCGCTCGATGCCGGCGCCCCGACGCGCGCCTAGTGGTGCTCCGCGTCGTGGCCGCCGTGGTCGGGTGCGTGGTGGGCCGTGACGGCCTGTTGCATGAACGCGAGGATCAGGACCGCAAAGACGTAGCTCTGGATCAGGCCCACGAACAGCTCGAGACCGTAGATCGGCAGCACCAGCAGCGCCGGCACGAGGAACGGGAACACGAACAGCAGCGTTTGTCCGGCGAACACGTTACCGAACAACCGGAAGCTGAAGGTGATGATGCGCATGATCTCGCTGATCAACTCCAGCAATCCGACGCCGATCATGATGGCACCCTCTTTGAAGTTGAAGAACTTCCTGAGGTAGCCGAATCCCAATGCCTTGAAGCCGGCGAACTCGATCACCAGGAAGGCGATCAGGGCCAGGGCCAGCGGCATGTTCAGGTCCGAAGCGGCCACCCGCAGGAACGGCACGAGCACGCGACCCTCGGCCGCCGCCGCCGGCGGCGCGTCTTCGGGCAAGCGCGCCGTGATGACGCCGAGGCCGTTCCAGTCGGTGACCTCGAACAGGGTGTGGTGCGCTTCTTCCTCCGGCTTCGCCGCGCCGCCCTCGGCGTTCGCGGAGTGGGCCGCCGTTTGCTCGCCTGGGCAGTCGCCGGGCGTGCACAGCAGGCCGATGGAGTCGAAGCCCGGCAGGAGTTCGGCGTAGTTCGAGAACCAGATCATGAAGAACACGGTGAGCACCAGCGGCAGCCACGTCTGCGTGAGCTTCTCACCGATGTTGTTGTAGGCCTGCGTCTGCCAGAAATCGATGATGATCTCGAAGAAGTTCTGTAGGCCGCGCGGCACCATCGACATGCGGCGTGTGGCCATGACGGCCATGACGATGAGGATCGAGTCCGCGAACAGGAGGGCGAGCATCGTGTTCGTGAACGGCACGGGGCCGATCATGAACAGCGTTTCCGGCGGCATCTGGATGTGCGGCAACGGCAACTTGATATAGACCGCGCTGGCGATCATGATCGCCAGCACCGCCAAACCGATCCAGAGCTTACGGTTCGTCAACCAGCCCACTCGGAATCCTCCTCCGGACCCGGTTCGGCGACGTTGCCGTCACCCGCCAACGACTCACGTGGCGCCAGGACCTCGTAACGGTTCAACACGCGTCGTGTGATGCCGATGGTCGCAAAAACGATCCCAGCGAGTGCTCCCGCCAGGATCGCCCACGGCGCGGTACCGAAGTGGCGATCGATCAAGACGCCGATACCGGCCGGGATCAGGACCATGAACGCTAGCGTCCATGCAAGTTGCGAGGCCAGCAGCGCGACCTGCCCGTTGTTCATCGGGCGCCTCCGCGCGGTCTCGTTCTTCGCTCGGGCGGGAGTATATCACGGGCCGTTGTCCGGGCAAGTTTCGCGGCCGGCACGACCCTATTGCCCTCCACCACCGGACGACCAAGCCCACCAACCGGCATATCCGACCGACACGGCCTCGCCGGCCGCGACCGTCCGCTCTACGGCCGTGGAGAGCACCGCCTCGGCCTGAATCGGATCCACCTCGGACACCATCAATCCACCCGCCGCTAACCGTGCTCGCACGAAGGCCAGCCCTTCGTCGCCGACCCGCTCTGCGGCCGCGTACGTCGCGATGCCGGAGTCGTTGACGACCGCGGTGAACACGTCGTGCGCATCCGTCGCACCGGCCCGCCGGGCGAGGATCACCGCGCGCCGGTCCGCTCCTCCCGACATCCAGGCGGACGGTTCGCCGCTTGGGATCCGCTCGTCGGCCAGCGGTTGGGCGGTGCCCATCGTGTCCGAAGGGAACACCGCCCGAACCACCGCCGCCGGCAAGCGCCGCAACGTCTGCGCCGCCTGCCGACGAACGTCGTCGTCGGGATGGGCGCGCACCGCCGCCTGCAGCGCCCCGATCGCCGAACGGGCGCCCAGCTGCTCGATGGCCGCGAGCGCCGCGATCGCGACGTCGCGGTCGGGCATGAGGGCCAGCGGCCCGAGGATGCGCCCGGCGGCCGCGTCGTCGAGCGCGGCAAGGTCGTGGCACAGGTCGATGAGCGCCGCGGCGCTCCATCCAACGAGCGCGTCCAGGAACTGAACGAGAGCCGTCGGCGACGCCGTGGCGGCCACCCCATCGGCGAGCGATTCCGCCACGACCGTGCCTGGGTCGTCGAGCGCCTCCGCAAGCTCGAGATCGTCCAGCGGTGCGCCGAGCAGCGCGAGCAGGCCCGCCGCCGCGATCTTGTTGAGATCGGGTACGTCGTCCTCTTGGATGAGCGCGCGCAGCGCGTTCGGCAACGCGGCCGCCAGGGGCAGATCGACCCAACGCCGCAGCACCTGCACCGCCGCGTTGATCGTGGCGGGCGTCGTCGCGTCGTGCAGCGTTCGGAAGACGGCCGGCAAGGCGATGACCTCGCGGCCGTCCAGCTCGCCGATCATCGCCTCCGCCTCGGCCAAGCTCAGCTCGGGTTGGCCGAGGCGTGCCATCAGGCGTTCGATCTCGCGGTTCTTCATGCGCAGAGTATACCGCCGAGTGTTTCCGCCTCGGAGCGGGCCGTTCCTGGCTCGGCGCCGCCCGTTCATCTTAATTCGCCCGTTCATGTTAAGCTGACCGCATCGGTCCTGGCGGCTTGGGATGAGAAGGCGAACGGAGGGAAGGTCATGGGCAGTCTGTGGTTCGTTCTCGCGGCGTCCATCGCCACCGGATACCTGCTCGGCTCCATCCCGTTCGGCATCCTGGTTGGGCGCCTCGCCGGCGTCGACCCGCGCTCGGTCGGCAGCGGCCGCACGGGCACGACGAACGTGTACCGCGCCGTCGGACTACCCGGCGCCCTGGCGACCCTGCTGGGCGATGTGCTGAAGGCCACCCTTGCGGTCTGGCTGGCGGGCCGCTTCATCGCCGGGCCGGCCACGGCGTGGCATGCGCTGGCGGTTTCGGCGGCGGCGGTCGCGGCCATCCTCGGCCACAACCACTCGATCTACATCGGCTTCCGGGGCGGGGCGGGCGGGGCGCCGAATGCGGGCGCCTTGCTCGGCGTATGGCCGCAGGCGTTCATCCCCGGCCTCATCCTCGCCGCGCTGGCCTGGTTCGGCGTCCGCATCGCGTCCGTGGCAACGCTGACGATGGCGCTGTGGGTGCTGGGCAGCATGGTCTATCGCGTCGCCGTGATGGGCCAGTCGTGGGCGTACCTGATCTATGGCGTCGGGCAGCTGGCGCTCGTCGGCTGGGCGCTCCGTCCGAACATCGTCCGGCTGCTGCGGGGCCAGGAGCGGCGGATCGACCTGTCGCGCGACGCGATGGCCGGACGACCGCCGCGATGAACGCGACGCTCGTCACCCGCTGGTTGGGCGCGACGGCGGTTCTTGTCGCGCTGGCGCTGGCGGACCAGCGCTACGGGCATGTTGCGGCATCGGGCCTACTGATCGTGCTGCTGCTCGCGGTGGCGATCTGGGGTGGCCACGGCCGCGCCAAGCCGTGAGGGTGCTCGTGGTCGGGGCGGGAGCGCTCGGATCTTGGGTGGGCGCCCAGCTGAGCCACAGCGGCGTCGACACTACGCTGGTTGCCCGCGGCGCCCACGGCGCGGCGATGGCGGCGGGGGGGCTCACGATCATCGGCCCGGAAGCGGACCGCTCGTTCCGCATTTCTCCGACCGTCGTGTCGACGGTCGGTGACGCGATCGACGCCACGAGCCCGCCGTTCGATGCGATATTGGTGACGGTCAAGAGCTGGGCAAGCGCCACCGTCGGGGCGGAGATCCGATCCGCGGGCGGCGCCTCCGGTCCGGTGATCAGCCTCCAGAACGGCGTCGGGAACGAGGCGATGCTGGCGGCGGCGCTCGGCGGACGCGCGCCCGAGCCGCTGAGCGAACGCGCCGTGGGCGTATGCGCCTCGGTCGGTTCCGGCTCCGTGACGGTCGGCGTGTCCGTCGAGCGCCCGGGCGTGGTGGCGGCCTCGCCGGGCGGCGGCGTCGGGCTCGCCCGCGACGCCGCGGGCGCCGACATCATCGCCGATCGGCTGGCCGCGGCGGGCGTGCCCGTCGTGTGGTCGGACGATGCACGGACCCTCAAGTGGTCCAAGCTGTTGCTCAACATGCTGGGCGCCGCCACCACGGCCATCGTCGATCGCCCGCCGGTCGATATTCTGGCCCGACGCGACATCTTCGCGATCGAGGTTCGCGCGTGGCGCGAAACGCTCGCCGTCATGCACGACCTGGGCATCGGCACGATGGACCTGCCGGGATATCACGTGACCCGCCTGGCGGCGGCCGTGCGGTGGGCGCCCGTGGCCGTGCTGCATCGGCTGTTCGCCGCCCGGCTGGCGCGGGCGCGGGGGGAGCGGATGCCCGGCGTTGGCACGGATCTGCGAGCGCGGCGCAGCACCTCCGAGATCGAGGCCATGCACGGCGCCGTCGCCGCCGTCGCCGCCGCGCACGGGATGCACGCCCCGACATGCCGCGTCCTTTCGTCGCTCGTGCTAGGGTTGGCCGATGGCAGCATGGATCGTGCCGCGTTCGCCGGTCGCCCGGAGGCACTTCTGGCGGCCGTCGACGCGGGACGTGGTTCGCCCGAGCAGGCACAGCCCGAGCAGGTACATGGCGACAGGTAGCGGTGCGGCCGGCATGGCCGGACCGGTACACGAAGTGGGGATTGGACGTATGACACGGCAGCAAGATCCGCGCGGCGGTCGGGCCGCGATATGGCGAGGTGCGGCGTGACGCGCCAACCCCTCGCCGCACCCATCAGCGGCTGGATCACCGACGCCGTCGGCTTGGTCTGGTTGTCCGGCGCCGATCGCCTATCGTTCCTGCATCGGATGTCGACGAACCGGGTCGCGGACCTGGCTGTGGGCGAGGGGCGATCGACCGTGCTCGTCTCGGATGCTGGGCGCGTGGTGGACGTCGTCGGTTGCCACCACGCCGTCGGCGGCACCGTCCTCGTCACGAGCGCGCCAGCTGCGGCGCCGGTCGTAGCCGCTCACCTCAGCCGCTACACGCTACGGGACGATGTTCGCGTCACGGACGCCACGGGGCAGGTGGTCGTGCGACGGGTGGTGGGCGATCGGGCGATCGCCATGGTCGAGCGGTTGGTCGGCGCCATCCCGGTCCCGCCGACCGGCGCATTCGTCGACCACGGAGAGGGCGCTGCGTCGATCTGGGCGCTGCGGCACACCGCGCCCTGGCCGGACAGCGGCTGGGACATCGTCATGCCCGCCGCGGCATCGTCCGAGCCGTTCGACCGCGCTGGTATAACGACGGGCGTTGAGCCGTTGTCCGCGGGGGATTACGCGATGCTGCGGATCCGGCATCGCCTGCCAGCGTTCGGCGCGGAGATCGACGGCACGGCGAATCCGCTCGAGCTCGGCCTCATCCGGCAGATCGACTTCGGCAAGGGCTGCTATATCGGCCAGGAGATCGTTGCGCGGCTCGATACGTACCAAAAAGTGCAGCGCCGGCTCGTGACGCTGCATGGCGATGCGCCGATGTCGGTTGGCGACGTCGTGCATCCCAAGGGCGTGCCGCCGACGAGCCGGCGGCGCGACGGCCTCGGGCGCATCACCTCCGTCGCATCCGACGGGGACGGCAGCTTGGCGTTGGCCATCGTCCCGAGCGCATGGCTGAACCTGTCTTCAACTGCGCTCGAGATCGGGGACGATCAACCTGTGCGCTTGCTCGATGCGAGCGACGAATCACGGGGTTGACGCGAAGCATGAGGCGATCAACATCCGATGGAATGGGCCGATGTCGCGCTCATCCGGAGACCCGCGCATCGAACGACAAAACGGGCGCCGAAGCGTTTCCGCTGGCGCCCATAGCCACGAATCTCTTGTCCTGCTTGACGCCGCCCGACCAATCGATATACTCTTGACACAGGATAAGAGAGTCGCGTCTCACCCATCCCCCCTGTCCCTCGGGCGAGCGCGGCTCTCTTTTCCTTGTCCCCCCGTTGGGCGCGAGTTCATCCGGGCGCGAGTTCATCGCAGTCCGACTCTGTCGAGGTCGATCTCTCGATCGTCCTTGCCCCCCTGACCATACTATCTATTACAACGGGGACGCCCCGTCTCAAGATACGGCCGTCGGGTAAGTATTATTCGGCTCGCCCACCGTTGAACCATCCCCGCCAACGCGGCGACGAGCGGTCGCTCTTTGGCCTGTCGGACGAGTCGAATGCATCCGACGCGGTCCGGCCCTTCGTGCGAACAAGAACACGCGCCGGACCCTGTTGGCGTCCGGCGCGTGAATGCGATCATGATTGGTCGGTCCGTGAAGGTGGCGTCCCCGGAACCGGCGGCCCAACACCGCTACGGAGCGGGCGCGCCACCTGCTGGCGGTTCCATGCCGGGCGGGTCGCCGTTCGGCTGGGTCTGCGGCGGTACCGGCAGATCCGCGGGGTCGGGATTCGTGGGGGCAGGTCCACCTGCCGGACCGCCCGCGTCCTCGCCACCGGTGGATGAGCCGGCAGGCGCAGCACGATGATCGTCGCCCGAGCCATTGTTCGCTTCCGCGGGCGGCGGCGGCGCCGATTCGATGAGCTGCAGACCCGCCGGCGGCGCGACGACGTGGGCGGTCGGTTGCTTCGCCGGCTCAGCCGCCGGACGGTCATCGGACGCGCGCGGCGCCTCGACGTTGCGCGGCGTCCTGTCCTCGTCGGGCAGCGCGACCTCGGCCGGCTTCCGCTGCGGGATCGGGCCATCGTCCATGCGATCGTCCTGCAGCAGGGCATCGATCGTCGACGGGTCGCCAGCGGCATCGCGAAGGCGAGCGGCCAGATCGGCGTCCTTGTTCGTCATGTCACGGACCAAGCCTCCGAGCATCGCCCGCTGCACGGCCGAGAGGCCGTCGATCGCGGACTGCTCTTCCAGCAGCTGTTCCACCGCCTCGGCGGGAACATTGCGGCCGGACACAACAAGCGTTTCGATGTCGGTCATCCGGCTCTGCGCGAACTTGGCGCGCAGCGCCGAGCGGGCATCCGGATCGAACGAGAACAACATGCGGGCGTTCTGCCCGATGATCTTGACCTGATACAACGTCTCGCCGGGCAGGCTGCTCGCGGCGGCACGACCGACCTGCACGATGCCGGTCATCGCGACGGAGCACGCCAGGGTGAGCGCGACCGCGCTCGACATCGCGCGGCGGGCCAGCGTCGGGCGGGGCGCAATGCCTCCGAACACGCTCCGCCAAGCGCCGCGCGACCGTGGCGCCGCCGCCGAAACACCGCGTGCTTCCGTACCGCGCCGCTGCGCCACGCGAGCCATGAACTCGACTTTGCCCTGCGCGATCACGTCCGCGCTCGGCATCGGCAGGATGTCCGCATGCATCGCGTGCGCCGCGAAGACGACGCCCTGCAGCGGGAGCGCGGTCCGCGCCAGAAGCTCGTTGACGGACACGCCGACCTTCACCTCGACGACGAGGCCGTCCACGCGCTCCACCAAACGGCGGCGCTCCGCGACGGCCGCCACAAAGGCGGACTTCGAGTCGAGCTTGCGCTGGGGCGGCGGCGCAAGGCGCTGCATCCACTCGGATGCGGCCAGGGCAGGGCGCAATTCGTCGGTATAGTCCGGGAACCCGGCCAAGACCGCTTCGAAATCGGCGCCCGTATTCAGCTGAGCGAGGCAAGCGTCGAGCGCCTGCTCAAACTGGAATTTCACCTTGCTCCCCCAGTGCTCGCCCCAATGAGGCCAGCGCGCGATGCTGAAGCGACTTCACAGCCCCTTCAGTCTTGCCCAAAATCTGAGCCACCTCGAGGTTGCTCAGACCATCCACGAACTTAAGGATCACCACCTGCTGCTGGTCGTCGGTCAACTCCGCCAAGGCTCTCCGAAGCGCATGGTGCGCGAACTCGGACTCGATCGCCTCGGCCGGCATCTCGATCGACGCCACCAGCTTCTCCTCCAGCGAAACCGCCCCTTGCGTCGGCTGACGCCTGAAGTGGTCCACCACGAGGTTGCTAGCGATCCGGTACAACCAAGCCGAGAAGGGCACCCCACGAAACGTGTAGGTGTCGATGGCCTCCATGGCCTTGACGAAGACCTCCATCGTGAGATCCTCAGCCAAGGTCTGCTCTCCGACCCGGTAGTAGATATATCGGTATACACCGTTGTAGTACCGCTCATAGATCTCGCCGAACGCCTCGGGATCGTAGTCCTGAGCCTTCCGGACCAGATCGTGCTCATCCTGCACGGTGCGGTTCCTCACAAGTGTTAACGGGCGGAGATTCGGCTGGGATACGGCCCGACCTAAACGTTGCGTTAATGGCGTCGCCGTCGCCTGGGTGCGTACGGTGCCGCGGACTGCCCTCGGGGAGCGGAGAAAGGGGCGGGCAGGCGATGGTGGGGTGGCCCGAGCGAGATGCCGAACCAAGCCTATCGTACCCGACGCGCCG
>JBDTSC010000113.1:0-10664 GCA_039931375.1 Ardenticatenales bacterium | reverse complement strand
CGGGGTGCAGGGGCCAGGTGGCCCCTGCTTAATGCACGAGCTCAGGCGCCCCGCCTCCCGCGCCGAGGCTCTGCGGCTCTGCACGCCCATTTCCCTCTCCTGGCCCCTTCTCTCTTCTCCGAACACCCCGGACCTGATTTGGTGCGATTGCCCCCGCCGAACCTTGCCCCCGCCATTGCCGCGGCCTATCGTCGGGTGCCCGCCCCGCCCGCCTCGCCCGCCCGAAGGTCCGCCGTGTCGCCGTCCCGCCCCCTCCGCCTCGTCGTCCCCGTCGACGACCTCTGGCGGTCGTTCGTCGCCGACCCGCGCTTCAGCCCGCACATCGTGGCGGTGCGCGACACGCCGGCGCGGGCGGCCCGCCTCGACGCGTGGCCGACCGATCTGGCGCCGGCCGTCGTCGCGGCGGCGCGCGGGCGAGGGATCGAGGCCCCGTACCGGCACCAGGCGGCGGCGATCGCGGCGGCGATCCGCGCCGATCACCGACCGGTGGCGGTCGCGACCGGGACGGCATCGGGCAAGAGCCTGTGCTTCATCGCCCCGATCCTCGATGCGCTGACGCGCGATCCCAACGCCCGCGCGCTGTGCCTGTTTCCGACGAAAGCGCTGGCGCAGGATCAGCTGGCGGCGCTGAACGCCTGGCAGGACGCCCTGGCCGCAACCGGCCGCCCGACCGCCGTCGCCGCCGCGACGTACGACGGCGACACGCCGGCCGCCGTGCGCCGCCGCGTCCGCACGGCAGCGCGCGTCGTGTTGACGAACCCCGACATGCTCCACGCCGGCCTGCTGCCGCACCATACGGCGTGGTCCGAGTTCTTCAGCGGCCTCCGTTATGTCGTCGTCGACGAGATGCACGTCTACCGCGGCGTCTTCGGCAGCCACGTCGCGAACGTGCTGCGGCGGCTGCGTCGGATCGCCGCGTTCCACGGCGCACAGCCGCGCTTCCTTCTGACCTCTGCGACGATCGCCAACCCGTCCGAGCTGGCCGAGGCCCTCGTCGGCGCCGCCCCGACCGTCGTGGACGACGACGGCGCGCCCACCGGCCGCCGCCTGTTCGCGTGCTACAACCCGCCCGTCGTCGACACCACGCTCAACCTGCGCCGCGGCGTCGTGGCGGAGTCTGACCCGATCGTCCGCCACTTCCTGGCCGGCGGCGTCCAGACGATCGCCTTCGCCCGCGCCCGCCAGACGGCCGAGCTGCTCGTGCGGCTGCTGGGCGGCGCCGCGGCCGGCGTGCGCGGCTATCGCGGCGGCTACACGGCCACGGAGCGGCGGGCGATCGAGGCGGACCTGCGCGAGGGCCGGCTGCGCGGCGTGGTGGCCACGAATGCGCTCGAGCTGGGCATCGACATCGGCGAGCTGGACGCTGCGGTGCTCATGGGCTATCCCGGCTCGCTGGCCAGCGCGCGCCAGCAGGCGGGCCGCGTCGGGCGGCGGACGGGCACGGCGGTGGCCGTGATGGTCGCCGGGGCGTCGCCGCTGGACCAGTTCATCGTCCGCCACCCGAACTATCTCTTCGACCGCTCGCCCGAAGAGGCGCGCCTGGACCCGGACAACCTGCGGATCCTCCTGGACCACGTCCGCTGCGCCGCGTTCGAGCTGCCGTTCGACGCGGCGGAGGCGGCGCGGCCGTTCGGCGAAGGCGTCGACATAGGCGGTGTTGTCGCGACGGGCGAGGTGCATCGTGTCGACGCGGGCCGCAGCGAACACCCTGCGTCGACGATTCCGGTCGCCGAGCTGCTGGCCGTCCTCGAGGCCGAGGGCAGCCTGACCCAGCGCGGCGGCACGTGGTACTGGCTCGCGGACCGCTACCCCGCCGAGTCGATCGGCCTGCGCGGCTCGTCGACGGACACCGTCGCGATCCTGCGCGCGGTCCCGGACGCCGGCCGTTCGCGCGTCGAGGCGAGCGTCGAGGCGAGCGTCGAGGCGTACGACCTCGCCTCCTCTCGCGCCGCCGCCCGCGCCGACGTCCTGGGCACCGTCGACCGCGGCCGCGCGCCGCTGGTCGTGCACGAAGGCGCCGTCTACCTGCACGACGGGATGCCGTGGCGGGTCGAGTCGCTGGACTGGGAGGCCGGCCGCGCGTACGTCTCGCCGGCGGACGGGGCGACGTACACGCGCGCTTCGGCGCACGTCGAGGTGGAGCCGATCGCCACGTCCGCCGAGCGGGACGAGGGTCCGTGCCGCATCGGCTACGGCGAGCTCGAGGTGCGCTCGAAGCCGACCAGCTACCGCGAGCTGCGCTTTGCCACGAACGAGACGATCCGCTGGGGGACGATCGACCTGCCCGAGGCCGTCCACGTGGCCGGCGGGTACTGGTTCACGCTGGACGAGGACTGCGTCGAGCGCCTGCGCGCGATCGGCCGCTGGGACTTCGACCCGACGGGTGATCGCGGCCCGAACTGGCCCGTGCAGCGCGCGGCGGCGCTGGCCCGCGACGGCCATCGCTGCCAGCTGTGCGGCTCCGCCGAGCGCCCGGGCCGGACGCACGACGTCCACCACCTGCGGCCGTTCCGCCTGTTCGGCTGGCGCAAGGGCCACAACGACCACTACCGCATCGCCAACGACCTGGACAACCTGATCACGCTCTGCCCCGCCTGCCACCGCCTGGCCGAACGCGCTCTCGGCCTGCACGCCGCGCTCGGCGGCGTCGGCTACGCGCTCGGCCACATCGCCCCGCTCCTCCTCATGTGCGACGCCGCCGATCTAGGCGTCACGACCACCGCCCACGCCCCGTGGTCCAAGCGCCCGACCGTCGTGGTGTACGAGCAGGCCGGCGGCGGCGTCGGCTTCGGCGAGGCGCTCTGGCGCCGGCACGCGGAGCTGCTGCGGCTGTGCGACGAGCTGGTCCGCGGCTGCTCTTGCGCGTGGGGGTGCCCTTCGTGCGTCGGGCCGGGGGAGCCGGGGGGCGAGGGGAAGGCGCATGCGCGGGCGGTGTTGGAGGTGTTGACGGGGGGTGGGGGACGTGTGGCGGGTTGACATGGATCGGGGGTTGGGCGGGTTGCCCTTCCATCGATTCGGCCTGAGAATGGCGGTGGCGCGCAGGTCAACAGTACGCACACATCGAGGAAGACCAACGTGACGACACAAACGAGTTCAGGGTTTGGCTACGCACGTCCGTCGCTCGCGGCGCTGGTCGCGGCGGCCATCGTCGTGGGAGCCGTGTATCACGCGCGGGCAAACGCGCATCGTCCGAGCGATGGCGATTCCCTCGCCATCAAGTCGACGATCGAACGCTCGTTCGCGCTGTGGATCGAGGGCTGCACCGTATCCGCCCACGCGACGATGCAGGAGCACAAGGCCGCGCTGTCACCGTTGTGGAGCGATGCGACACGCACGACGGACGAACTTGCGACGCGCACAACGGAATTCAATGCCGTTTGGGCCACCGTCCCGCCCGGCGCGATAGCGGCGGACATTGCGACGAGCATCGCGGAGGCCACCGCGGATCCGTCCTTGATGCCGATCCAGAAGCTGGACGCGATCATCGACTACGTGGCGCCGACGCCCAATGCTCGGCGCCCATGGGACACTCCGCGCGACGAAGAATTGAAGGAAGTCGACCGCTGCCAGGAGGAGTACGCGTTGCCGGGCCACGGTGGCATGAGGACGACCGCGGGTGTGACCGCATTCGACTATCACCGGATCGACATCACCGGCGACCGCGCGAACGTGGACGTGACCATCGATGCGTGGTTTTCCCCGTTCGGCCTAGATGCGGCCTCGGACCAGCGGGAGCGGTGGCAGAAAGAGTTTCGGTATGTGCTTGAGAGGCGCGCTGTCACTTGGCGGATCGTGTCGGAGTGGTTCGACTTCCAGCCGTAGCGAGCCTGTCGAGTGATCAAACGTTGAGCCCCGACAGGCCCCCGACAGGCCGCAAACCCCTCCTCGCTAGGGCGAACGCATTCTGGCGCAGCCCGCGGACGCCCTGCCCGCCCCGCGATGAATCGCCGGTCTACAATAGCTGCGCCGGCTGACGCCGGCTCTCGCACGGTAGCCTGCTTCAGCAGGCGTCGATTTTGTAGCCCGGCGATTCATCGCCGGGTGATCCAGCGGCCGCTCATACAGGCACCGATCGGCACATTTCACCCCTTCTATACGTACATACCGGCCTTGCCCCCGGCTTCCGACCCATCCCGCGGCCCGATCCTCCCCAATGTTCGAGGAGCAAACGCATGTCCACCCGCCCCCGCACCCCCCGCCCGCCCGCCGCCGCCCTCGCCCGCGCCGTCGCCCTCGCGGCCATCCTCCTGGGCGCCGCCGCCGCGTGCGCGCCGACGCCGCCGCCCGACCAGACGCCCGAGCCCACCGAGGGCCCGACGATCTCCGTCACGGGCGCCTGCGCGGGCCAGCAGACGATCGATCCCGCCGCGCAGGCGGGGCCGAAGGACTGGGGCGCCATCGCGATGCCCGAGCAGACGCCGTGCTTCCGCTTGACCGCCACGGACAGCGGCCCGCGCGGCACCGTCGGCACCGGCACGGCGTTCGTCCTCGAGTCGGCCGAGGCGCTGAAGCCGGCCGACGTCGCGGCGCTCTTGACGATCACGCCGGCCCTCGACGTCGACGTCGCCAAGGACAAGCCCGTCACGGCGATGGGCGGGCAGGGCGACGACGACATCGATGGGCACGCCGGCAACCCCAACATCGTCCACGCCCAGCCGCTGACCAGCCGGTACCGGATCACGCCCAAGACGGCGCTCACGCCGGGCACGGTGTACCGCATCGCGCTCAAGGGTACGACGCGGCCCGACGTGCCGGCCCTGCGCAGCTGGGCGTTCCAGACCAGCGCGCCGCTGGCCGTGGTCCACACGCTGCCCGCCGACCAATCGACGTTCGTCCCGACGGACACCGGCATCGAGCTGACGTTCAACCAGGACGGCGTGCGGGCCGAGGATGTTGAGGCCAAGTTCCACATCGAGCCGGCGGTCGCGGGCCGCTTCGAGGCGCACCGGCGCAGCATCGTGTTCGTGCCGACGCGCCTCGTGACGGGCACGCTGTACACCGTGCGCGTCGACGCTGGTGTACCCGGCGCGGCCGGCGCGGCGGGCGCGGCGAGCGCGGCGGGCGAGAAGACCACCGAACCGACCGTCTTCCGCTTCCAGACCCGCCGACCGGAAGGCGGCGACACGGACCCGCACGACATGCCGGCCCTCGAGTTCCATCGTCCCGTCTGGGAGGTCCCGACGGATGAAGCGCCTGTGATCGGGCTGTTCCAGCGGGTGGGCGAGGAGTTCGCCATCACCGAGGCCAACGTCCAGGTGCTGCGCTACGACTCGCTGGACGATTTTGGCGCCGCCCTGGCCCGCTACCAGTCCATGCCGCGCTGGGCCGATCTGGGCGGCGAGCGCCGGCTGGACACCGTCGGCGCGACGGACGTGTTCAGCTTCACCGCGCCGCTCGAGTCGCAGGGCGGGTTCGGCGAGATCGCGCTGCGCTTCCCGGAGCCGCTCGAGGCGGGCGCGTACCGCCTTGTGGTCACCGTCGACGGCTTCCCCGTACCGACGGGCGGCTGGCTGCAGGTGACGGACGTCGGAGCCTACACCGCCGTCAGCGAGGGCAAGCTGATCGTCTGGGCGAACGACCTCGCCTCCGGCAAGCCGCTGGTCGGCGCGTCCGTCGCGTCGGACACGGGCGGGGCCGCCGGCAAGACCGGCACGGACGGCGTCGCGTTCGTCGACACGCCCGCGGGCGCGCTGACGGTCACGGACCCCGGCACGGACTGGGCGCGCCCGGGCACAACCGGCACGTTGACGATCAAGGCCGCCGATGGCCGCAGCACGCTGGTCCCGCTGGGCGACGCGTTCTTCACGTACGGCGGCACGTTCCGCGACGGCTTCATGGGCCGCAGCAACGGCAACCGCCACTGGCGCTACATCTACACGGACCGCCAGCTGTACCGGCTGAGCGACACCGTCCACTTCTGGGGCATCGCCCGCGAGCGCGACGGCGCGCCCTCAGTGAAGAGCGTGGACGTGCTGATCAGCGGCGGCGACTACACCGGCCTCGACTACCGTCCCGTCGCGATCGCCAAGACGACCGTCGTGCCGGACAAGGCCGGCGTGTTCAGCGGGCAGCTGACGTTCAGCGGCGCTGCGCCCGGCTGGTACAACCTGAGCGCGCGGATCGGCGACGAGACGATCGTCCAAACGCCGCTGTCGATCGAGGACGTCGTGCTGCCGGCCTACCACCTGGACGTGCAGACCTCGCGCAACGCGCTGATGGCCGGCGAGCCGTTCTCCGCGACCGTCACCGCCGCGTTCTTCGACGGCACGCCCGCCGCGGGCATCCAGGTGATCGCGAGCTACGACGGTGCGGATCGGACGCTCTCGACCGGCGCGGACGGCAGCGCCACATGGTCGCTCACGGCCACGCCCCGGCCGGACGCGGCGTGGCAGGGCTACGCCAGCAGCTTCATCAACGTCCGCGCCGCCGCGGGCGAGGAGGGCGACATCGGCGCGAACGCCCAGCTGTCCGTCTTCACGGGCGCGAACGCCATCCAGGCCGAGGGCGTCCTCACAACGGGCGCGGACGATCCGATCAGCCGCACCGCCACCGTCAGCGGCACCGTGTCCACGCTCGACCTCACGCGCCTGAACGGCCCTGTCCTCACCGCGCCCGACGACTTCGTCGGCGCGGCCGTGCCCGGCGCGGCCGTGACGATGAGCGTGACGGAGACGGAGCCGGTCCGCGTCGAGACGGGCGAACGCTACGACTTCCTGTCCAAGCGCGTCGTCAAGACCTACCGTTACGACACCGTGGAACGCGCGATCGGCCCGTTCCGCGCCACGGCGGACGCGAACGGCCGCTTCCGCTCCACGTTCGCGGCGCGCAGCGACCGCTCGTACCAGGCCGTCGTCCGCGTCGAGGACGATCAGGGGCGGACGACGGCGCGCAACCTGTGGATCGGCACGCTGTACCTCAACGACCAAGCCGACCCGCTGACGATCGCGTCCGAGGACGACACCTCCCAGGGCAGGACGTACCGCGTCGGCGACACCGTCCGGCTGCGCGTGGACGCCGGCGGTGAGCCGTTCGATGGCGGCCGTTTCCTCTATCTGCGCGCCCGCAACGGCCTCCAGGACTACGCCCTGGCGCAGGAGCCGCGCTTTGACTTCCGCTTCGAGGACCGCCACATCCCCGACGTCCACGTCCTGGCCGCCTACTTCGACGGCCGGACGTACCGCGAGACCACGTGGGGCGATGACATTCGCTTCGACGCCTCCGAGCGCCGCCTGAACGTCGCCGTCGCCCCGGCGCGCGCGTCCTACGGACCGGGCGAGAAGGCGACCGTCGCCGTGACGGTCACGAACACGGCTGGCGAGCCCGTATCGGGCGCCTCCGTCCTGATCAGCGCGGTCGATGCGGCGATCCTGGCCGCGCAGGGCGCGATCGACCGGCCCGATCCGCTCACGTCGCTCTACGTGAGCGCGCCGGCCGGCGTCCTGCGCACCTACACGTCGCACGTCGTGCCCAGCGGCGCGAAGGGCGCCGAGGGCGGCGGCGGCGGCGGTGAACGCAGCATGTTCGAGGACGTCGCCCTCTTCGCGAACGTCACCACGGACACCCGCGGCCGGGCGGAATCGACGTTCACGCTGCCGGACAACCTGACGTCGTGGGTGCTGACCAGCCTCGCCGCCACGGACGCGCTGGAGGCGGGCAGCGGCTTCGGCATCGTCCCGGTGCGCAAGCCGCTGTTCGTCGACGCCACGTTCAACCGCACGTACGTCACAGCGGACCGCCCCGAGATCCGCCTGCGCGCCTTCGGGACCGGCCTGGCCGAGGGCGGCCCGGTGACGTACACGCTCGCGAGCGACACGCTGCTGCCCACGCCGATCGACGCCGCCGGCGACGCCTTCACCGCGACCCGCATCCAGCTGGGCGCGCTGACGCCCGGCACGCACCGCCTGCGGATCACGGCGCGCGCCGGCGACCTCGAGGACACACTGGTGCGCGAGGTCACCGTGCTCCCGTCGCGCCTGTCACACGTCGTGGCCGAGACGCACGTCCTGCACGGCGGCGAGACGGCCGATCTGACGAACGCCGGCGACGGCGCCGCCGAGGTCGTCATCGCCGACGCGAACCGCGGCGGGCTGTACGGCGACGTCGCGACGCTGGCCGACGCCGGCAGCGACCGGCTGGACGAGATCGTCGCGCGCGCCGTCGCCCAGGACCTGCTGGCCTCCGCCTTCGGCGCGCCGGTCGCGGTGCCCGTCGATCTGCGCTCGACGACGTATCAGACCGCCACCGGCGCCCTCAGCCTCTTCCCGTACAGCGCGCCCGACATCGCGCTGACCGCCGACGTCGCCCTGGCCGCGCCCGAGCGCTTCGGCCGCCAGACGATGGTCCAGGCGCTGCGCGGCGCCCTCGAGTCCGCGGCGGACGCCACGTCCCGCGCGGACGGCATCGTCGCCCTGCGCGGCCTGGCCGCCCTCGGCGAGCCCGTGCTGGCCGATGTCGCGGCGCTGCTGGACGCCGGCCCCGAGCTGGACGCGCCGTTGACGCCCACCGAACAGCTCGACCTCGGCCTCGCCGCCGCCCTGCTGGGCGACACGGACCGCGCCGAAGCCGCCTACCGCGCCGTGCTGACGGACCACGGCCAGGTCCGCGCCACGACCGCCCGCGTCGACGCCGGCGCGGACGGCGACGACGTGCTGGCCGCCACGGCTCGCGCCGCGCTCCTGGGTGCCCTCGTCGGCGACGACCTCGCGCCCGCCCTGCACGCGTACGTGAATGCGAACCCCGCCAAGGACATCTCGCTGGCGATCTGGCACGCCGCCTACCTCAAGGCCGCCCTGCCGCGCCTGGCGACGACGCCCGTCAAGCTGCGCTACACGCTGCCCGACGGCGAGCAGCAGGCGACGCTCGACCGCGGCCGGACCGTCGTGCTGCACCTCACGAGCGCGATGCGCGCCGCCCTCGACCTGCGCGTGGACGACGGCGCGGCCAGCGTCACCGTCGTCCGCCACGAGGCCTTCGCCGCCGCCGGCAGCGCACCGGGCGACGCGGACTTGGCCTTGGATCGCGGCTACGGCGGACCTGAGTCCGTCCCGCCGCCCGTCGGACCCGACGGCGCGACGGTGGTCAGCCGGGACGCGACGATCATCACGCCCCAGGACGCGGTCGGTTCCGTCGATGCCACCGCCGCCGTGACCGCCACCGCCGCCGTGTCGGCCAGCGCGCTCGCCGGCGCGATCGTGGCGGTGAACGAGGGCGACGCCGTCGTCATCACGCTCACGCCGCGGCTCGGGCCAAAGGCGGTCGGCGGGTGCTACCAGGTCAGCGACCTTCTGCCGTCCGGCCTGCGGCCGGCCACCGCGCGGTACCTGCCCGGCGGCTTTTACGGCGCCGACGAGGGCATCACGTTCCCGTACGCGATCGAGGGCCAGCGGGTGAGCTTCTGCGCCTGGCCGGACGAAAAAGGCGTCGTCCGCCCGATCCGCTACCTGGCCCGCGCGTTCGCGCCCGGCACGTACGCCGCCGAGCCGGCGATCCTCCAGGCCCAGTCCGCCCCCGACCGCCAGGCGCTCTCCGCCCCGGCGACCGTCGAGGTCCGCCCGTTCGGCGCCGCCGCGCCCTGAAGAGCAGGCGGCGCCGCCGCCCCGCCGATCCGCCCCCGCCCGGCCGGCGCGCCGTTCGATACGAGCGCGCTGGCCGCGGCGCGGGCGGCGGCGCCCGCCCTCGGCTGGCCGGCGCTCGCGGCCTGCCGCGTGCTGGTGGTTCCGCACCACGATCTCGCCGCCGTCCTGATCACCGCCGGCCTGCGCGCCGCGATCGACGAGGACGACGCCCCCCGGCGCGTCGTCCTCGTTGGCGTGGACCACCAGCATGCGAGCGCTTGGACCGCCGCGACCAGCGCGCGTGCTTGGCAGCTGCCCGATGGGCTGGTCCACGCGGACATACCGTCGGTGCAACGGGCGATCGCGTCCCGCCGCGCCGGCGAGGACGGCGCGCTGCTCGCGCTCGAGCACTCGATCGCCGGCCTCGTGCCGTACGTGGCCGCGGCGGCGCCCGGCGCCACGCTCGTGCCGCTGGCCGTCCGCCCGAACGCCCGTCTCGCCGACGTCCAAGCGTTGGCCGAGGCGATCGACCCGACGCACGGCGCCGATCCGGGCGACGACGGCACGCTCATCGTCGCCGCCGTCGACTTCGCGCACGACCTCCCGCCGGCCCAGACGGCCGCGAACGGCCGCACCGCCGCCCGGGCCTTGGCCGCCCTCGACGACGCGGCCATGGGCCGCTGGGACGACGCCTTCGCCGACGGCCGCGGCGCGCTTCGCCTGGCGATGGCCCTCGCCCGCCGCGCGGGGGCCGTGCGCTGGACGCCGCTGGCGGTCACGGACTCGCGCTCGCTGCCGGGGTGGGCGGGGGGCGGGGTGACGGGGTATGTGGTGGGGTGTTGGGGGCGGTAGGGCGGGGGGGGGGCGGGGAGGGGCGTGCAGAGCCGCAGGGCCTCGGCGGGGGTGGCGGGGCGCATGAGTTCGTGCGTTAAGCAGGGGGGCCTCGGCCCCCCTGCACCCCCGACCAGGGGGCGCAGCGCCCCCCTGGACCCCCCGCATCGGCGATATGCAGGCGAAGGAGTGGCGGCCTGCGCAATTCCCGTGCAACGCACACGCGCCGTCGCACCACAGCGAGATCCCGCAAGCATCCTGGATACAACAACCGGGTCC
>JBDTSC010000112.1:0-10691 GCA_039931375.1 Ardenticatenales bacterium | reverse complement strand
TCGACGGCCCGGCGTTGCCGAAGCGGATCCGGTAGCGGTGCTCGTTGCCGGCGATGGCTAGGTCGGGCTCGTTGACCATGTCCAACCGCGGTTCGGCCGGCACGTCCTTCTTGGAGATGAACGACAGCGCCCCCGACGTCGCCGGACCGGTCTGCGGACCGCCGACGTCGGCGACCGCGTTCACGGTCGTGTTGTTGCAAGCCTGGTTGTTCGTCGAAAGCGGATCGTCCGTCAGCGGCAGCGTCGGGGCGGGCGGCGGCAGCGCCGGCGGCTGGCCGGGCGGCGTCGCCCCCAGGAAGAGGGACGTCACGCAGTTCTGGAGCACGGTGTTGTTCGCGACCGCCTGATCCACCGTCACGTAGATGTCAAACGTGCGCCGCGAGCCGACCGGCATGTCGCCGACGGTGCAGTACAGCGTCGATCCGCCGACCTCCGTCGGCCGGCAGCTCGCGCCGTTCACCCGCAGGAGCCGCACGCCGGCGGGCAGGACGTCGCTGAGCGTGACGTTGTTCGAATCGCTCGGGCCGTTGTTCTGGACCGCCAGCTCGTAGTGCAGCACGAGGCCGGCCGTCACGCGGTTCGCCTGATCGGCCAGGGTGAAGCGCTGGTTGGCGACGTCGTAGCCGATGACGTTCTGGCCGATCGCCGTCTTGCTGGTCGAGAGGTCCGCGTCCGTGTCGACGACGAGCTCGACGTGCGTGTGGTTGTTCTGGTTGAAGGGGTCGAACACGTCGGATGCGACGAACGCATCGTTCTCGAGGACCGCGCCGGCCTGGAGCGATGGGTCGACAAGAACATCGTACGTGATCGTCGCGCCGCGGCGGACGCCGGTCTCCACGCCCAACAGGGTGCCCAGGCCGCACACGAGCCGGTCGGCCGGATCGCCCGGCGTGCCCGTCTCGCAGGTGCCGGCCGGCAGCGGCGCCATGTTGTCCACGGTCGCGACGACGGAGCCGGGCAGGATCGTCACGCCCGGCGGGAGGCGGTCCGTCACGAAGACGTTCTCCGCGTCCGACGGGCCGGCGTTCTGGATGCGCAGCGTGTAGCGGATCCGCCGCCCGGCCGTCGCCAGCGTGGGCGACGTCGTGTAGTTCGGCGCCTGCGGGAACGCGGGCGCCGCGCCGGTCGTGTTGTAGATCAGGCCCGCCTGGCCCGTCACCTGCACCTCGCCGACGGCCGTCTTGACGATGGACAGGTTCGCGACGTCCGTGATCTCGTGCACGACCTCGGCGTGGTTGTTGGCCGTGTTCGGATCCTCGGCCGTGGCGGACAGGACGTCCGCGACGTTGTGGATGTCCTGCGCCTGCGTGAAGCGGACGCGCATCGTGAGGATCCAACGACCGCTGTTCGGCGGACCGTCCGCACGTAGCACGGCCAGCTGGGACTCGTTGCGCGGCGTAGCCGGGATGTCGTTCTGGGTGAGCGTGCAGTCCACTTGGAGCCGCTGGCCGATCTGCGGGATGCCGGTCGGCTCCAAGACCCCGAAGTACGGCACCGGCGCCAGGGCCGGCGGCCACGGCGTGCCGGCGATCGCGTTCGTCTCCGTACCGGCCGCCGTCAGGCTGCGGCACGTCGTCGCCCGGTCGGACGTGATGTCGATGAGGTCGAAGATCTCGGCGCTCTGGAGCACGTCCTTCAACGACACGGTCTCGGCGTAGCTCGGACCGAGGTTGTCGACGATGACGGTGTAGGTGAGGATCTGCCCGGCGCGGACCTGGCCGTTGTTCAGGCCGAACTTCGTGACCTTGAGGTCGCTCTTGGTCAGCACCAGGTTCTTGCGGGCCGAGACGTTGTTCGCGCCCAACGTGTAGACATCGCTGTTCGTGACGCCCGGGTTCGGGTTCAGGTCGCGATCCGGCTCCGTCGGGCTGGTGACGATCGCGACGTTCGTGATCGTCGTGCCCGAGAAGATCTCCGGGCGCACGACGGTATAGATGTCGAAGCTGCGCACGCCGCCGCCGCTGTCGGCCGAATCACGCGCCGGCGAAGCGCCCTGCGGCTCGATGATCCCTTGCGGGCACAACAGCGGCGACGTCCGCGTCGTCGCGAGCTGGCCGCGCATCTCACCGCCGGGGAAGTCGGTGGAGTGGACGTTGACGTAGAAGCCGGGCGGGTTGGCGGCCAAGGCGGCGGCCTGCGCCGGCGTCAGGAACAGCTCGCCGACCACGGAGCTGGTCGGGCTGAACGGCGGCGGGGCCGGCGGGTTCATCAGGTTGATGATCACCGGGCCGTTGACGCCCGCGGCGCCGATGTGGATGTGTGCATCGGTCAAGTTGTCGATGTCGCTGACCTGCACGGAGTAGACCAGGCGGTTCGCCGCCGTATCCAGGATGAACGTCGCCAGCCCGGCGGCCGTGTTCACGACCGGCGGCACCTCGTTCAGCCCGCTCAGCACGGCGCGCCAGCCGATCAGGTTCGCCGGCCGCGTGCACATCGGCGCGTTCGTGTCGATCTGGTAGTCCAGCTCGTCCGGCAGGACGTCGAAGACCTCGACGTTCTGGGCAAACGACGGGCCGTGGTTCGTGACCGTGATCGTGTACTTCTTCTGCTCGCCGGCGAAGACCTTGACCGGCGTGCTGGTCTTGACGATCTCGAGGTCGGCGATCGCGGTGATGTTCGTCGTGATCGTCGTCGCGTTGTTCACCGGGTTGCAGTCCGGCGTCTGCGTCGTCGTGGCCGTGGCCGTGTTGCCGATCGCGCCTGGCGCGGTGTCGGGTTTCACGCGCGTGTTGATGAACACGCGCCGCTGCCCGACGCCCGTGCCCGGCTCGACCGGCGGGATGTCGAAGCCCGAGCAGATCACCTGGTGCGCGCCGGCGCTGTACGTGCAGTTCTCGCGGCCCTGCAGGTTCTCGATGCGCGCGGAGTGGAAGACGACCCCAGCCGGCAGCGTGTCGCGGATGATCACCTCGCGGGCCGTGGACGGGCCGTTGTTCGTCACGACCAGCTCGTAGCTGAGCGCCTCGCCGGCGTTCGCGGGGTTGGGCGTCGACGTCTTGGTGATCGACACGTCGGCGACCTCGCCGACGGTCGTGATCTGGTTCACCCAGTTGTTCTGCAGGCTCGGGTCGATGTTGTCCGACCGCGTCTGGGCGCTGTTCTGCAACAGGTTCGTCCCGGATCGCCCGACGTAGTCGTCGTCCACGCGCACGACCACGGTCATCGTGCCGACCTGGTTGACCGCCAGCGTGGCGTACGTGCAGCGCGTCGGATCGCCCGGATTGCCCGGCGTTCCGGCGTGGCAGCCCGCCGCGCCGCTCGGCCCGACGCCGATGACGCTGACGAGTTCGAGGCCGTGCGGCAGGAAGTCCTCGATGACGACGTTGGTGGCGATGCTGCCGCCCGGCGCGCCAAGCGTGGCGGGCGGGATGTTCGTGACGGCCAGGTTGTACGTCAGCTGGAGGCCGGCCGTCACCTGGCTTGCGGTCGGCGTCGTGAGCGCGCAGTTTGCGGCGCTGCGGACCTGACCGGTGGCCGACTTCGTAAGCGACAGGTTCGACGTGTCGAGCACGGAGATCCGGTCCGTGGCGTAGTTGTTCGCGAGGTCCGGATCGGGCGTCCCCGGCGAGCGGCCGGTGATCGCGTCGACCGTGTACACATGGACCTCGTTGTCCACGTCGGTGGCCTGCGTGGCGCGCGCCTCAACCTGGATCGTCCAGCGGCCCGTGCCGAGGCCGCTGCCGACCGGCTCGAGGGACTCACCCATCGCGCAGCGCAGGATGCGGCCCGTCTGGGGCGCCGGCGCGGGCACCTGGGTGCAGCTGTCCGCGCGCGTCGGATCCAGGAGAACGTTGAGCAGCGTGACGTTGCTGTTGAACAGCACGGTGTCGTCGAGGCGCACCTCGCGGGCGGTCGACGGGCCCAGGTTCTCCATGAGCAGCGTGTAGGTGAAGATCTCACCGGCCCGGACGCGTTCGTCCGGCTTGCTGACCTTCCAAACGCGAAGGTCGGCCAGGTCGTCCAGGAAGGCGACCTGGCTGAACACGTTGTTCGACGGGTCCGCGTCCACCTGGAAGCTCGAAACGCTGACGTTGTTCGTCATCTTCTCGAAGCCGTTGGCGACGGCCTCAGGATCGACGTCCACTTGGATCGTGAAGACTTTGGTCTCCCCGCCGTTCATCGTACCGAGCTGGCAGTTGACCAGGCCGCTCCCCGGCGCCGTCTCCGTGCACGCCGGGTCCACGACCACCAGGTTGATCCCGTTCGTCGTCGGCGGCGCGTTCGCCGAGATGTAGCGGACCTGCGGCGGCAGCGTGTCGTGCACTTGGACGTCCGTCGCTCGGCCGGTGCCAAGGTTCGTCACCGTGATCTCGTAGAACAGCGGCTGGCCGGCGATCGCGGGATCGGGCAGCGACGTCTTCGTGATCTTCAGGTCGACCTCTGGCTCGATGCGGAGGTTGTCCAACAGTAGGCCGGTGTCGATCCGGAAGTCGTTCTCACCCTGGTCGCTGACCAGGAAGCGGATCTCGTGGCTGCCCGACGTCGTGATCAGTTGCTGGAACTTCGAAAAGCCGCTCTGGCCCCACTCGAAGCTGCAGCCGCTGTTGCCCTGCAGGACCCGCACCCCGTCGACCGGGACGTCCGGGAACGGCGACGGTCCGCCGCCGGGCACGCTGCCCTTCAGGATCGGCACGCCGTCCAGCGTCACGATGAAGAAGTCGTCGAACGGGTCGGGGCTGAAGCTGCCGTCGGATTCGGCGGTGAGGAAGTTCCAATCGAAGCTCAGCGTCGCCGGGACCTGCGTCGGACCCAGGTTGAAGCTCTGGCTTATGAAGGCGCGGTCGTTGTCGCTGTTGTCGTCCGGATCGCCGTCGAGATCGCCGAGGTTGACGGATCCCCGTTCCCCGGGCCCGGAGCACAGGAACGCCATCCGGGCGCCGTCCGGCGTGACGATGTCACGGCCGTCGTTCACCGGCTCGCGCGTAAATTGGGCATCCGAGAGCGTCGTCACGGTCCCGAGACCGCCGATCGTCCAGCCCGCGAGCGCATCCTCGAAGCTGTCGACGTACGGCAGGACACCGCCCGCGTCGAGATCGGCCAGCGGCTTCACGGGCCGATCTGCGAACGGCTTCACCGGCCGGTCGCTGACCAAGCGGCCAACGGGCGCCGCGGGTCGGGCGCGCTCCATGCCCCTCGCGCCTTGCGCCGATACGGCGCCGTTGGACAACGCGAGCAACGCGCCACACAGAACGCCGGCGACGAGGAGGCGTCGGCCGCCATCAGGGCGGAGCGGCACGGCAGGCTCGTCCAGCGCGTTCGGGTGAGGACCGGTTGGGCGCATGGTGTGCTTCTCCTTCGGCCGGGCGCCGCGTTGTTTCGGCAGCACGACTTGTCAGCTGGACCGCGGCGCTGGGGGCAAGCACCTATGAGCGGCGATATCGCCGCTCATAGGTGCTTGCCCGTACGACGTGGAAATTTCGTTCAAACCGCGACCAAATCGGGCCGTGAGCCTTGTGCGTCCCGTCGGCGCCGACCGCCAACAGGCAGCACGCACCGCAATGACGCGGATGCTCCCCATTGTAACGGCGGATGGGCCGTGAGGATACGGCTCGCGCCCACTCGCGGGCGCCGATCCTTAACGGGACGTGAGGGGTCGCGCGGGCTCCGAACAGACCGGCGGTCGCCGCTCCGACGGCCACGATGAGGGCTCCATGTGCCGATCGGCGCGGCCCGACTCCGCTGGCCCGATATCGCGCTGTAGCGTATCCTTCCGCCTCGCCGGGCGTTACAGAACTACGCGACGGGATCCCGCCGCAGGTGCATCGCGCGCCCCGGTCGGGACCGGGAACGCCGCCGAGACACGACCGCCCTTGCCGTGAGAGGCGGGTCCGCGGCGCTGCGCGATCGATCGTCAGGAGGTGCTGCCTTGCAGAAGTCGTTCATCGCTGCGGTGCTGGTGGCGGCAACGTTTGCCGCCGGCGTCGCGGTGAGCGCCTTTGACGCGCCGGACGCCCAGGCGTCGCGGGGCACGCCATCCGGGACCACACCGCCCGTGACATCGTCGGCCTCGACGCTCGCCGGCGCGACGGGCCTGCTGCCGGACGACGCCGTGAAGGCGGCGCGTGAGCGCCTCGACCGAGCCGCGCGCGACATGCAGCCGAACGGCAAGCTGACGCCGGCCGCGCTGGCGTTGGTCGACCAGGAGCGCGCCGACGTCCTCCGCTGGATGGACGAGTTCATCGCCGCGCACGACCTGGTGGCGACGTCACCCGACGTCGGCGGACGCGATCGAATCCGCGGCGTGCGCGACGGCATCGCGGCCATGCCGCCCGAGCAGCTCCACATGCTGCGGCTGGGCATGGGCGACGATCCGGGGTTCTGGCAGATGCCCGCGCTCGTGCAGAGCATCGTCGCGCCCGGCAGCGTGCCGGTGCCTCCGTTTTATGTCGACGAGGTCGCGTCGTGGCGCGAGGTGCCCGAGGGCGTGACGTACAGCAGCCGGCCGAGCCAATATCGCATCGCGGCCGGCATGATCGGCGGCCCGTCCCAGCCCAGCCTGCCCGGCGATCCGGGCGGGATGATGCCGGACGTCGTTCGCACGCCGAACGCAACGCAGTCCGTCCCGTACCCCGACCGGACGCCGTTCCCGACGCGCGAGGCGATCACAAAGACGCCGGATCGGGGCGGATGCGCCGGCGCCTTCAAATTGGACAATGTGTGTGAGGGCTGCCCGGACAGCGTACCGCTGGGGGTCGTGTTCGCCGCCAAGGTCGCCGCGATCATCGCCCGCGGGCTCAACGACGCTTCGGGCACCTCGGAGCAGAACGTGTGCGCCCCGCCGGGCGTCGGCTTCACCGTGCCCAAGTTCTACAAGTACATCTTCATCGGCATCGCGTGGGGCGCCGACCAGTTGGTGCTTGCGCTCGAGTCCGCGAACAAGGTGGCGGCGAGTTGCCGCGATGGGTTCGTGCAAGGGCTGACGGACGAATACCTGGACGAGACGATTTCTTCCCGGGTATCGCAAGCCAGCTTCGACGCGCACGCGAACCTGGAGATGCAGCTGGCGATCGAGCGCAACCTGCTGCGCGGGGCGGACGAGAACATCGCCCTCTTCCAGCTGCCCGCCCACCTGTGCGGCGGCCTGATGCCCCAGGCGGACGTGGAGCAGCACTTCCGCTTCTGCGGCAAGCTCGAGTTGGTGCGCCAGGTCGTCCTGGACGCGATCAACGCGAACAACTCCGCCGGCGGGACGGTCGATGTGAACAACGCCCGCCTCGAGCTGACGGCGGGGGACATGCACTACATGAACAGCCAGTGGAAGTCAGCGTACGCCCGCTACCGAAACGCCTACATTCGTGTCGTTCAGCAGTCGTCGACGCCGTAGCGCGGCAGGAAAGGATCACCCGATGCGCAAAACAGCGCTCGTCCCTGTTCTCGCATGTGCGTTCGCGCTTGGCGTGGGGTATGGCGTCGGCATCAGCCCGTTGGAACGGGCGTCCGACGCGGTGCACGCGGCGGAGCCGATCCGGCCGCGCGCGGACGCCCCGATGGCCTTTCTCCAGGACGGCGAGCCATACGAGGTGCAGAAGCAGCAGCTGGCGGTGTTCAACACGCTGCCTGTCAAGCAACGCTGGCACGATTACATCGCGCCGTACCTGGCGTCGCAGGGCGTCGCGGATGCGGCGGTCACCGCGCAGTCCGACGCTCCGCCGACCCCCGCCGAGCTCGAGGCGTTCCGCGCGCGGTACGCGACGTTCGCGGCGGATACGCAGCGGCTGCTCGACCTGATCCCGGCCGAGCAGCGCATGGACATCAAGGCGCGCGTGGCCGCGGCGCAACTCCTGATCCCCGACATGAGCTACGACCAGCTCGCGGCGCTGAAGGACTCGTTTACGGATTATCCCGGCTTTTGGTCGACGCCGACATGGGCGGCGAACACGCTGGCCCGCAGCGGCCACGTGGCGGCGGCGCAAGCCCTTCCCGGCGGCCCGGCGGGGATGATTCCGCTGGTCAAGCCGACGGTGCCGCCGAGCATCCCTCAGTTTCCCAGCTGCAAGGAGTTCGGTGGCGACCCGAATTGCGGAGATTGCCCCGCCGCGCCGGCTGGCGGCGACATCACGATCGCCGTTCTCAACAGCTTGGCGCTGGCCGGTACGTACGGCTGCCAGTTCATCCCGCCCGATCTTCTGGCCGGCACGACGAGCTTCCCGAACCCCGTCAACGTGATCTGCGTGGGAGTCCGCGTCGGGCTGGAGCTGGCGGCGGCGGCCGTCACGTTGGCGAACGATCTGGCGGGCGAGTGCGCGCAGGGCGTCTTCTACGGAACGCTGACCACGTACCTCGACACGACGGTCTCGTCGCGCGCTTCGCAGCAGAGCCACAACTTCCACCGTGCATGGAACATCCGCACGGACATCGAAGACAACCTGCTCGACCTGCTGGACACCCGCATCTCCACCTTCCAGCTTCCGGTCAGCCAGAACGGCTACTTGAACCGCACGGACGACCTGTCGGTGGACTGGATCGTCGACGACACGATCTCCCTGGAGCAGTCGGCCGGCTACGACGTCCGCAACGCGCAGGCCGAGCTCTCGGACGCGCGAACGCTCCTGACCACGGGCGATTACAAGAACGCATACGCCCGCTACCGCAAAGCCTACCGCGCCGCGGTCCGCGTCGGTCGCGAGCTCTCCGCGGTGCCGTGGCCTCCGTAGGCGCGGCTAGCGGCGCGATACGGCCGCATGGGACGGTTCGGACGCCGGCCTGGCAAGGCACGGGCTGAGTTGGGCCGTGGGCCGGGACATTCCGCGCACGTTCGACGCCCGCGGGTTCGTGTCGCCGCGCTTCTCGCCGCCCTCGCCGCCGTCCTCCGCCCGTCGGGGACGACCGTCGTGGCGGATGCCCTTCGCGGCAGCGGCGTGTACAGCCTTACGGGTTTCCTCAGCGGCCCGACGACAGCGCGCGCCATCGCCCTCGGCGACGTGGATCACGACGGCGACCTCGACGCCTTCGTCGTCAACTACGCGCTGCTCGCGCCCGACGGCGCGTTCGTCGGCGAGCCGGATCGCGTCTATCTGAACGACGGGACCGGCCGGCTGGTCGACTCGGGCCAACGCCTTGGCGCCGGCTTCGGCGGCGCCGTCGCCCTCGGCGACGTGGACCGCGACGGCGACCTCGACGCGTTCGTGACGAACTTCGGCCATGTGGATGCCGGCGGATCGCTCGTGCCGCAGCCGGACGAGATCTGGGTGAACAACGGCGCCGGCGTCTTCACCGACAGCGGCCAGCGCATCGGCAACGACCTGGGCCGCGGCATCGCGCTGGCGGACCTGGACGGCGACGGGGACCTCGACGCGTTCATCGCGAACGGTGCGGACCCCAAGGCGGTGCCGCCCGGCCGTCCGAACAAGGTCTTTCGCAACAACGGCAGCGGCCACTTCACGGACACCGGACAGCGGCTGGGCGCGTCCGATTCCGCGGCCGTCGCGCTCGGTGACATCGACGGGGACGGCGACACCGACGCGGTCGTGGCGAACGACGGCACGCCGAGCGAGATCTGGCGGAACGGAGGGAGCGGTTTCTTCGCGGACTCGGGCCAGCGGCCCGCCGTCGGCAACGCATGGGCGGTCGCTCTCGGCGACGTGGACGGCGATCGCGACTTGGACGTCTGGTTTGGCATGGCGGCCGATCAGGGCGGCGGCGGCGCGCCGCAGCCGGACCTGGTGTACCGCAACAACGGTGCCGGTACGTTCGCCGACACGGGCCAGCGCTTGGGCGCGGGAACTACCAGCGCCGTGCGCCTGGCCGATGTGGACGGTGACGGCGATCTGGACGCGGTGGCCGGCCACCTGAGCCAACCGGCGGAGGTTTGGCTCAACGGCGGCGTCGGCGCCTTCGCCGACAGCGGCCAACGGTTGGCCCAGTCCGCGACGCTCGGACTGGGCGTGGGCGACCTCGACGGCGACGGCGATCCGGACGCGGTGCTGGCCAACCAGGGACAGCTGAGCACCGTCTGGCGGAACGTGGACGCAGGCAGCGCGCCGACCCCCACGCGCACGTCCACGGCCACGCCGACACGCACCGCCACCGCCACGCCGACGCGAACCCCAACGGCCACGCCGACGCACACCGCCACCGCTGGTCCCACGCCGACGCGCACGCCTTCGCCCACGGCCAGCGCCACCACGACGCGCACCCCGTCCGCGACGGCGACGGCCATGAGCACCCCGACGACCACGACGACGCCACCTCCCACGTCGACGTCGACGTCGACTGCTTCGCCTACCCCGACGGCAACCGCGTCCGCGAGTCGGACGCCCACCGGCACCTCAACGCCCTCGATCACGCCGACCCCGACGATCACGCGCACGCCCACCCCAGGCCCGTCGCCGACCGCATCCAGCACACCGACGCCCAGCCGTACTCTGACCGCGACCCCTACCGACGTCGCCACGCTGACGAGCACGCCGTCGACGACGCCGACGGGCACGAGCAGCGCGACGAACACCGCGATGCCTACCGCAACCGATACGCCTTCGCCACCGCCAACGGCAACGACACCGCCAACGGCAACGACAACGCCAACGGCAACGACAACGGCAACAGCCTCGACCACGAAGACGCCGACGCCAACCGTCACCAGGACCGCTTCGCCGGGCCCGTCGCCGACCGCGTCAAACACGCCGACGCCGTCCAACACGCCGTCGATCACCCCGACCGGCACGCCCACGCTCACGCCTTCCACTACGCCG
>JBDTSC010000111.1:0-10693 GCA_039931375.1 Ardenticatenales bacterium | reverse complement strand
TACTCCATGGGCTGTCGCCCGACCGCGCCCATCACCATGCCGCGCCCCGTCGCGCTCGCGACGCTGATCGCCTTGTTCGCCGTGCCGTTCATCGCCCCCCATCACGCGTTCGCCGATTCACCGGCGGCCGACCCGAACGCGGCCGCGGAAGCGCCGGCCGCCGAGCAGGCCGCGCCGGAGCCGCCAGCGTCCGCCGAGACCCACGCCGCGCCGTCCGCGCCGGACACCGCCGCGGCGCTGGCCGCGCCCGATTTCGACACGCGCACGCGCCTTGAGCTCGAGGTGCTCGGCCGCGTGAACGCCGTCCGCGCCGAGCACGGCCTTGGCCCGCTGCAGTTGGACGATCGCTTGGTCGCCGCCGCGCGCGAGCAGGCCGTCGACATGGCCTACCACAACTACTGCCGCCACACCGGCTCGGACGGCAGCCGCGTCCGCGACCGGCTGCGGCGGCACGGCTATCCGTACAACAACTGGGCCGGCGAAAACATCATCTGCGCCCGCCGAACGGCGGACGCCGCGATGACCTGGTGGCTGCACTCCGCGCCCCACCGCGCGAACATCCTGCACGGCCACTTCACGCACATCGGCGTCGGCGTGAGCATGCTCGGCACGTACGGCCCGGACTTCGTGCTCACGTTCGCCGCCGGCGACGCGAACACCGTCGAGGCCGGCGCGTTCAAGGCGCTGCGGGAGGGCAACGTGGCGGGCTGGATCGATGCGACGCGCGAACCGGACCGACGGCCACGGTGAGATTCGCGGCGGCGGCCCGGCTCGCGCTGGCCGCGTGCGCGCTCGCCGCCGGCGGCTGTCGTGTCGCGCCGACGCTGCCCGCGCCGGACGTCGCGCCCGCCCGTGGGACGGCGCCGTTCGGTGCAGCGGCCGCGGACAGGACGACGCCGGATGCGTCCGGCGAAGGCGCCACGGCCGGCGTCCCGCCCGAAGGCGTCGGCTCTACAGCGGCGTCGCCCCAAGCGGTGGCGACGGCCACGGCGATGCGCTCGCCCGACGCGGACACGTTCGACCCGAACGAGACGTTCGTCACGCTCGCGCCGGTCGCCACCGGGCTGGACGAACCGGTGTACGCGATCCACGACGGGGTGGACGCCGTGCGGCTGTACGTCGTGGAGAAGAAGGGCCGGATCCGGATCGTCGATGTGACGAGCGGCGCGCTGGCGGACGAGCCGTTCGTCGACCTGACGGACGAGGTGAACAGCGGTGACTCCGAGCGCGGCCTGCTGTCGGTCGCCTTTCACCCGGACTACGCCGCGAACCGCCGCCTGTTCGTCGACTACACGCGCCGTGACGGAGCGGTCGTCGTCGCGGAGCTGACGGCCAGCGAGGACCGCTCGCGCGCGGAGGCGTCTACGGAGCGGCCGCTGCTCGTCGTCGACCAGCCGGCCGCGAACCACAACGGCGGGCAGCTGGCCTTCGGGCCGGACGGCGCGCTGTACGTCGGGCTGGGCGATGGCGGCGGGAGCGGCGCCGGCGACAACGCGCAGGCGCGGGACGGCCTGCTCGGCAAGGTGCTGCGGCTGGACGTGGACGCGGCGGACGGTGCGTATCGCGTGCCCGCGGACAACCCGTTCGTGGACGGGCCGTATCGCCCCGAGGTATGGGCGATTGGGCTGCGGAATCCGTGGCGGTTCAGCTTCGATCGCCTCACCGGTGATCTGTTCATCGCGGACGTCGGCGACAGCCATTGGGAAGAGGTCGACGTCCAGCCGGCGAGCAGCGCCGGCGGCGAGAACTATGGCTGGCCGGAGCTCGAGGGCGGGCACTGCCACGATGGCGCCGAGGCGTGCGACTTCGCGGACCGCACCGTCCGCCCGCTGGCCGACTACGCGCACGAGGACGGCAACTGCGCCGTGTCCGGCGGCTTCGTATACCGCGGCGTCCACGAGCCGGGGCTGTGGGGCATCTACTTCTACGGCGACTACTGCAGCGGCCGCATCTGGGGCTTGTGGCGCCACGGCGGGGCGACGCACAACGAGATCCTGTCAGACACGGACCACGCGATCAGCGGCTTCGGCGAGGACCTGGCCGGCGAGGTCTACGTGTTGGACATGGGCGCGGGAACGGTTTGGCTTTTGGCGGCGGACGGGCCGTAGGGGGCCACGTCTACCCTGTAGGGGCACCCCACCGTGGGTGCCCTCGTGCGTCGCGCAATGTACGCCGGGCACCCATGGGGGGTGCCCCTACATGCGAACATCGCGAAGGCGAAACACGGTCACGACGCGGCCGATCGGGCTCATCGCCCCGCGTTCGGATCCACCCCGGCGGCGATCAACGCCCGCCGCCCGAGCAGTCCGTGCGCCGCGTCGTCGCTGGGCGGGTGGAACAATCCCGCCTGGACGTCCCGCCACATCCGCTCCAGCGGCAGCGCCCGCCCCATCGCGCTGCCGCCGACGACGCGCATGCACGCATCGACCACGGCGCGGGCCTGGTTCGTGACGAGCACCTTGGCCGCGACGACGTCGTCGCCGAGGGCGCGGCGGGCATCGGCATCCGCCTGCGCCTCATCCCACGCTCGGGCGACGGTCATCAGCACCGTGCCCGCCGTCCGGCGCGCAAGCTCCGCCTCACCCAGCCGGCGCTGGACGCCCTCGAGCGTGGCCAGCGGGCGTCCGAGGGCGGTCGGGACGCGCTCGCCAGCGAAGCGGGCCGCGAAGCGCAGGGCGCCGTCCGCGACGCCCAGGTAGACGGCCGACGAGAGCAGCGTGAACCACGTGTTTGCGTTCGCCTGGTTCGGGTCGGGCGCGCCGGCGCTCTGCCGATAGAGCAGCGCGTCGTCCGCCACGTGCGCCCTCTCGATCACCAGATCATCGCTGCCCGTGCCGCGCATCCCGAGCGGGTCCCACGTCGGTTCGATCCGCACGCCCGCGCCGCGCGGCACGAGGAAGCGGCCGATGCCCTCTTCCAGGTCCGCGCCCGCGATCGCGGCCGGCACGATGAACGCGTCCAGCGCCGGCGCGAGGCTGGCGAACGACTTGCGGCCGTCGATCCGCCACCCGTCGCCATCCCGCACGGCGGCCGTCTTGGGCAGCCCGCCGCGGCTCGGGCTGCCGAGGTCCGGCTCGGAGGCGCACGCGTTCACCCACGTGCCGCGCGCGACGACGTCGGCGCACAGGCGCTCGAACGCATCCCCGGCCCAGTGCCCGCCGGCCGCCGCGGCGCCGATCGTCTGGGCGTGCATCGCGACGGCCAGCGCGGTCGAGCCGTCGCCCGCCGCCAGCGTCCGGTGCACGTCGACGCACAGCGCAAGCCCCGCGCCGAGCCCGCCGAGCGCCGTCGGCACGGCCAGCCGCGGCCAGCCGATGGCCTGAAGCGCGCGCACGTGGTCCACGGCGAACGTGCCGGCGCGGTCGTGGGCGGCGGCGCCGGGGGCGAAGCGCTCGGCGAGGGCGGCGGCGAGGGCGGGGGCGGCGGACAGGGAGAGGGGGGGGAGGTCGGCCAGCAGCGGATCTGAAGCGTTGACGTTCATGCCCCAAATAGTAGCCGCATCTTGATTCGTCCCGTGCCACCGCCTAGAGTTCGCGCGCCTCCTGAGGCGCTGCCAAGGCGCTGCGAGGCACCGCCGAGGCGCATCGCGCCGCCTACACCCCACCATCCTGGAGCCCCCGATGCGCATGCGCCCGACCCGCCTCATCGCCGCCGTCGTCAGCCTCGCCCTGCTCATCGCCGGCCTCATCGCGCTCTTCGGCGGCGGCCCGGGCAGCGTCACGCCAAAGGTCGACGACGCCGAGATTGCGCGCACAGCCCCCGATTACGTCAAGTACTGCGCCGCGTGTCACGGCCTGGACGGCCACACCGTCGCGGACAGCATCGCCCCGAACCTGGCCAGCGACGATGTCCTCGCTCTCGCCAGCGACGACTTCCTGCGCGCCGCAATCGCCAAGGGCCGGCCAGGAGCGGATGGGCTCGGCGCCAAGGGCGTCAAGATGCCCGGCTTCGCCAAGGCCGAGACCGGGCCGTTGGACGATGACACGATCGACGCGCTCGTGGGTTATGTCCGCCAGTGGCAGGTCGGGCCGCCGGTCGTGCTGGACGACGGCTACAAGGCGGCCGGCGATGTCGCCGCTGGCGAAGCAGTGTACGCCCGCGCCTGCGCCAGCTGCCACGGCCAGGGCGGCTGGGGCGATCAGGCGCCGCGGCTGGCCGGCGCCGTCTTCCAGGCGTCCGCCTCCGACGACTTCATCCGCCAAACGGTCCGCCGCGGCCGCGCCGGCACCACGATGCGCCCTATCGCCCTCGCGCCGGACGAAGAGGACGCGCTGATCGCCTACATCCGCACGTTCGCGCCCACCGCGCCGCGTTGATCGAGCGATGACGACATCGATGACCCCGTCCGCGAGCGCGTCGACGGCTTCAACGGCCCTGACAACGCCCCGCCTCGCCGGCGTCTTCGCCGCCCTCCCCACCCCGTTCGACGCCGCCGGCGCGCTGTTCCCCGCCGCGGTCGCGCCGCTCCTGGACCACGCGGCCGCGCTCGGCTGCCACGGCGCGTTGCTCGCGGGGTCGACGGGCGAGGGGCCGTCGTTGGCGCACGAAGAGCGCATCGCGCTGATCGCGGCCGCGGCGGCATGGCGATCGGGGCGGCCCGCGGACGCCTCGCCCTTCACGCTGCTGTGCGGCAGCGGCGTCCCCGCCTGGCCCGACGCCGCCCGCGCCACGGCGGCGGTCGTCGACGCGGGCGCGGACGCGGCGGTGGTCTTGCCGCCGTACTTCTTCAAGGGCGTCGGTGAGGACGGGCTGTTCGACTGGTTCCGGCGCGTGATCGACGGCGCGGGTCGGCTGCTCGGCGCGGAGCGGGGCGACGAGGCCGGGGCGGGCCGACCGCTGCGCGTCCTGGCCTACGACATCTCGCGCCACACCGGCGTGCCGATCCCGACGGCGGTGCTGGTGCGGCTGCGCGCCGAGTTCGGACCGGATGGTCCCTTCGTCGGGCTCAAGGACTCGACGGGCGATGCCGCGTTGACGCGGGAACGCGTCGCGGCGCTGCCGGGCGCCGCGGTGTTCACGGGCACCGACACGCACCTGCGCGCCGTCCTGGACGCCGGCGGCGCAGGGTCGATCACCGCGCTGGCGAGCGTGCGGGGGGATCTCGCGCGGCGCGTGTGGGACGCGCATGCGGCGTACGGTGGGCGGAGCGAACGGGCGGAACGAAGCGGGGGCGTCGCCGCCGGCGCCGACGACGTCGCCGCCGCCCAAGCGGACCTGGACGCCGCCCGCGCCGCGCTGGACCGCTGGCCGGCCGTGCAGGCGATCAAGGCGGCGCTGGCGGTGCGGCTTGGGGGCGAGGGGTGGTGGGTGCGGGCGCCGTTGGGGGAGATTGGGGAGGGAGAGAGAGAAGGGGCGGCGCGGGCGTTGGCGGACGGGTTTCGGGTGCGGTAGTTCGAGTCCACACGGCTTCGCCCAGGTGGTCCGTCAGGGCGGAGCTGGGGCTCCGCGGTCCCAGGTGGTGGGGCTGCACGGTCGAATTGCGGTGGATACGAGTCAATGGAAAGGGAATTGGCGATGAAGCGTTGGACTTGGCGAAAGCAGGTGCGCTCGGCCATTGGACGGGCGATCGCCCTCGGACCCGGGTTGGCGATAGCGACGATCGCCGTCATCGCCCCATCGCCCAGCCGAGCCGCCGCCGACCGCGCCGTCGCGGCGAGCGCCAATTGGCGCGTCGTCGCCACCGTATCGTCCCCCTTCCTTCCGCCCCTCGGCGGCGTCGTCGCGCCCGTCGACATGGCGGTGCTGCCCGACGGCGGGTTCGTCGTGGTGGACGACGCGTTGCGGCGGGCGCAGCGGTTCGACGCGGACGGCGGCGTTGTGGCTGGGTACGGCGCTGGCATGGGCGAGGTTGGGGCGATGGAGGCGCCGTTCGGGGTAGCCGTGGACAGCGCGCGGGGGCGAGTGTACTTGGCGGATACGCTCGGCCGCGCCGTGCTCGTGTTCGGCATGGACGGCGGCCTCATCGCGCGGTGGGACGGCTTTCCGCAGCCGGAGGCGGCTACCGTGGGCCTGGACGGGCGGCTGTACGTGTACGACCGCAGCAAGGCGGCGCTGATGGTGCGGCGGCCGGACGGGGCGGTCGAGGCGGACATCACGGTCCAGCGCGCGCTGTCGTTCTCCAGCGAGCTGCCGATCGGCCTGGCGACGAGCGCACGCGGGTCGTTGTTCTTCGCGGCGGAGAACCCGGTGGCGGATCAGGCGAACATCCTCTACGAGTTCACCGCGGACGGCGATGTCGTCTCACCGCGCACGCAGCTGCGCTGGCGGATCCGCGACATCGCGTTCGACGCGGCGGGCGAGATGCTGCTGTTGGACTGGACGAACGGCCGCGTGGTCAGCCGTCTGGACCGCTCCATGGGGGCGATCGGGCGGGAGTGGCCGATCCAAGGCCATCCGGTGGCCCTGGCCGCCCGCGCCGCGGACGAGGCGTGGCTCCTGTACGGCGCATCGCCCGCCGCGCCGGCCTCCGTCGCGGTGATCGCGGGCGGACGCGAGGCGCGGCGGTTCGCGCTGCCGCGGCCGCCCGCGGACTGGTTCGCCCCGCCGCTGCGCCTGCAGGCGGACGACGACGGCCGGCTGTGGGTCGTCGACGAGATGGACCGAGCAGTGCGGATCGACCCGCGCACCGGCAAGGGCGATGTGCAGTTCACGCTGCCCGGATTGCAGGAGGTCGTACCGTCGCCGGATGGCACCCTGGTGACGGTGATTCGCACGCGCAGCTCATCGTCCGCCGACGATCCGGACGACGCCGACGCGCCGCCGCCGGGGACGCGACGCGTCCACTTCGAGCAATACGTCCTGCGGCCGGGCGCCGACCCGGGCGTCGACCTGTCGACGAAGGACGTCGCCTACGTCGAGACCGCCGTCGGCGACGGGGACGCGATCGTCGTGGCGGCGAGCGACGCGGACCGCGCTGGGCGCACCGCCTGGGCACTCGACATCGGCCGGGGCATGCTCGTTCACCACCGGGTCGGCCCTGGGGTGCCGGAGAGCGCCTTCATCGTGCCCCAAACGCCGTACGCCGCGACGGACTTCCGGGACGTCGTCGTCCTGGACGAATCGAGTATCGGCCTGCTTCAGCCCGCCGCGCGCCGCATCGTCGTAGTCGGCCCGCTGGGGGACCTGCGGCGCGAGATCCAGCTCGACGTCGACAGCCCGCCGCGCCGCATCGCCCGCCTGGCCGACGGACGGCTGGCGGTCCTCACGCAGGACGATGCGGTCGCGATCCTGGGCGCGGACGGGCGGCGCGAGGCGGTGATCGCCCTGCCGCGGCCAGCCCGCGCGGGCGACGAGCCGGCAGCGGACATCGCGGCGGCGGGCGCTACGGTGTATGTGGCGGATCGGCTGGATCGGGCGATCTACGTGTTCGCGGAGGTCGGCGCGCCGCGGATCTACCTACCGTGGGCCGGAGCGGGCGCGCGGCAGGGCGGGTAGGCGGGCTATAATCCCTGCCAACCACCTCGCGACTGTGTCCACATGCTCCACATGCATCTGCGCCGCAGAACTCACTTGCGGCCGATATCATACCAACCCAGCGTGATTCCGCCGTGCGGCCCATAAACCGGGGACCGCCGAGCCCCAGCTCGGCCCTGACGAATCATGCGGTCCGATCAAGACGAGTTGGTATCAGCCTGAACCGCGGCCGAACCGCGGTCCTTCCCACCCCAACGGAGACCAACGCATGGCCGAGCCCGCCGACGACCGCTACGCGCTGAGCGCCCCACCAAGCCTGACGGACCGCATCGACGACGCGCTACGGCGCTACGGCCTGCACGCCGCGTTCATCGTCGCGCTCGTGGCAACGCTCGGGAGCCTGTACTTCAGCAACGTCCGGCTCTACAAGCCGTGCGTGCTGTGCTGGTACCAACGGATCTTCATGTACCCGCTCACGCTCTCCCTGGCCGGCGGCATCATCGCCCGCGACGGCCGGCGAACCGCCCGTTATGTCATCCCGCCCGCCCTCGCCGGCACCGCCGTGGCGACGTACCACGTGCTCTTGCAGAAGACGGACTGGCTGCCCGAGACGCCCGCCTGCGTGATCGACGTGCCGTGCAGCGCAGGCTACATCTTCTGGCTGGGGTTCATCACGATCCCGGTGCTGTCCCTGATCGCGTTCCTGCTGATCCTGTTGTGCGTGTCGGCGACGCTGTCGGCGGTGGAGGTCAGCGGTGGGCAGGGTGGAGCGCTTGGGGCAGGGACGGGCGATACGGTGCGGCGGCGGTGGCTGACGGTGGTGGGGACGGTGGTGGCCGTGGTCGTCGTCTTTGTGGTCATTTGGGCGCTAGATGCGAAGGCGTCCGTCGCACTATTCGGTTGACGCGTCGATGTCGACAGGCCTTTGGGCGCATTCGTCCGTCACCGACACCCCGCGTAGGTGAAACGGCTTTCGATTGCGAAGTTGACATCTAGTTGCAGGATGCGTGCCGGTCGAACGCACGCTCCATACGACACCACCGTTCGATGCTCCAGGTGGCCGCGGTAGCGACGCGTCTCCACCAACTCGCCGTACCATCCATGATCGAACTCCGTCCAGTCGCCACCACGCGTGTCCTCTGATCGCGTCATCCGGTTCTGATCGTCGTAGCTGTATTGCGCCGTTCCGATGGGCTCGCCACGGCAATAAGATGCCGACACGCGTTCAATTCGTTCACCACTTCGGATAATTGCTCGACAGATGACGCCGTTGTTTGTCGCACGCAGACGGCCCTGATCATCATAGTCGAATGTTTCGAGACGCTGCTGTTCCCGCGCATTGCCGATGATCGCTCCTATCGTAAGCCTTTTTAGCAATCCGTTCTCATATTCGTACGATCGATACCCGGCGGCAACGCCTTCTTCGTACTGCATGATCTCACGCAGGAGCCCTAACTCATCATACGAATAGTCAAAGTGGAGCGACGCGGGCGCACCGTTCGCTCGTACAAGGTCCATGGAACGAAGTCGTCCGTGTTCATCGTACCGCCATGCCTCCCGACTCTCCGCGAGGCCATCGCCGTCGAGATCGCTACGCCGACTCGTGAGGTTGCTCCGATCGTCATATGTCGACCACGTGATCTTGTCGATGCTCCCGTCCATTCGTACGTCTTGGGTCTCCGTCACAGAGCAGCCGGCAAAGACGCTCGTGGATACCGATGGGATCTCGACATCTCCCGATCCGGTCGACCCTGGACGCGGGGTCGGAACGGCACACGCGGACCGAACATGCGTCGAAGCGCCGATGTGGAACGTGCCTGGTCGCACGTCCTTGAGAACCGACGGCAGGTAGACGCGACCGCTCGCATCGTCCCCGCGCTCGGTCGCCGTAGGCGACGATTTCGGCTCCGGCGCGCTGGCACCTCGCAGGACCAGGAGTCCATCGCTCCCATTCGCGACGACGAACCCTTCGTCGCCGAGCATTGTCATTCCGCGCGGTTCGCCAAATAGCGCGTGCGATGACAGCGCGAGCGGTTGTTCGGACAGCGGCAGGGCGTAGCGCACAATGCCGCCGCCAGAACTGAACGTGAGGACGGACAGGACGCTGCCCCGCTGCTCCAAACCGCGGACGCCGCTAGCGAACAAGTACCGTGCCCGCATCGTCACCGCCGGGTCACGGGGCTCGACACGCTCGACCACGGTCAGGCCGCCCCCCGCGGCGTAGGTCACAGAAGCGTCACCGGTGAGGTACGTAATCCGCTCGTTCTCCACGTCGACGACTCCGTCGGCGAACAAGCGCTCGGTCGTGGACACATCCACATAGGAGATGCGGCTGTTTGGAAGTTCGTCATCCACTGGCCCGCCCACGACCAAGTATGGCCAGGCGAGCACGGCGTCGCTGATGCGATGGGTCAGTGTCGTAGAGACGATGAATCGCGGCCGCACCGGGTCGGCCACGTCCCACGCAGAAACCTCGCCGGCTCGTGACACGCTGAGCGCACGTTCGCCGTGCAGGAACAGGGCGAGCGTGTCCGCCGGAAACGTCGTCGCCATCGCCGACCCAGTCGCGTCGCCGTGGTCCTCCGCCCAGTAGACACCGTGGTTCTCGACGGCAACATACGCACCGCGAACACCCACGACGATGCGCGTTGGAGGCGGTCGGCCAAACGTTCCGGGGATCGCCGTGATCGCGATCGGCCCCTCGATGGTCGCGCCGTCGACGCGATACTGGCCGATCGACAAGGCGTGGCTCAGCCAGTTGAAGCGCGTGGCAAGGATCTGAGCACCACGGATCGCCACCGCCTCGAAGGACGGCGAGTCCGGAAGGTCGAACGACGCCATCGGCTGCGGCTCCGTCGACGACGGCGCGACAGACACCCGATGGATCCGCTGTAGGCCCGACGAGATCAAGATCGCATCGCCGAACGCGACGGAGTCGACCCCGCGAAGGCCCTCGTCGAATGGATGAATGACGCGAGGCCACATCCGGTCGGCCACGTCGACGAGCGCCAGCCCATGCTGGCCGTCGAACACACTGAGTTTGTCGCCATCAAGGAAGAGGCGGACATGGGAGGGTGGGGCGTACAGGACCTCTTGTACCGTTCGGAAAGAGAGGGGTGAAGCAACCCCGCCGCGCCGACGATCCTCCGCGTAGAACGGGCCGATGTCGTCCATCCAGGCGGACGCGGACGAACCGACGGCACCTCCAACCTCAACGTGCCCCAGAACGGACGGATGGTCGAAGCGTGAGACATCGAGGATGTAAACGCTCGCGACCGAG
>JBDTSC010000110.1:0-10734 GCA_039931375.1 Ardenticatenales bacterium | reverse complement strand
TGATCGGCGGCGGCGGCGTCGCGGGCGACGGGCACGGCGGCGCGGCGGACGAGAAAAGCGCGTCCAAGTGCACGTTGTCGATGAAGACGCCGTAGCCGTCCGCCGTGGCGGGGTCGTTGATGTACGTGAATGTGATCAGGCACTCCGCGACGCCGGCCGCTTCGGGGAAGGGCAGCGTCATGCCGCGGACCCACTCGTCGGCCGTGTCGCGCTGGAACTCGGCTTCGTAGGACTTGATGATCGCCACTTCGCCCGTGCCGAGGTCGCGCTTGCTGAAGTCGGCGATGGCGACGAAAAATCTTGCGCCGGTCGGAAGTTTTGCCTTGTAGTCAAAAACGATTCGGATTCCGTTCGGGACGTTGCCCGCCTCGAACGAGTTGAACTGAAGGCTGGTGTAGATGCGGCACGGACCCTGGCTGCGGCAGATCTCGCCGTCCTTGCCCGGATACTCCTTGTTCGCCGCGCTGAGCGAGCGGCCGACCGTGCCGCCGCCTACGGACCACGCGGCATACTTGCCCGCATCGTCGGCCGTCAGGCCGACCGTCGACTCGCCCTCGCTGCGGCCCCAGCGGATCTCATCCGTGAATCCCGGAACCGACGCATAGGCGTCAAACGAGATCCACTTCGAGCTCGAGCACTGCGGGAAGTTGGGACACTCCCAGTTGCTGCTCTCGAAGCGCGCAACTCCCGGCACAGGACAGTCTCCCGGATTCTGCGGCACCATGATCCGCAGCGGCGCCTGATGCTCAAGCCCGGCGTTCACCGCGACCGAGATCGGACCCTTCGGGCCGAACGTAACCGGGAGGCGCTCGGGCTTGGCCGCCGATGCGGGCGCGGGGCCGGAGCTGCCGGTGGCTAGAAGGCTGACGATGAGGCTGGCGGCGATGAGGCCGATGATGGCCATCGCGGTGCGGCTAAAGGCGATGCGATGCATGAACGTTCCCCCTCGTACTCGTGCCGTCGCCGACCGTGCCGGCAACGGGACTAGTCTAGCCCACGGCTTAAGACCGTGTCAACGGCCCTCACGGCGACGTCTATGTATCATTCGCGCGAATGTACGCCTCCTCCGCAACCGTCTGTTGGTCAACCACCATGCCCGCCTGTCCCGCACCGTCACGATCCGCCGTCGCCGCGCGTACACCTTGTGCGCTCGAGCGGCCCGGCCGCCCTCGCTGAGCGCGGCCGTGGCTGGACGTGCATCGAAGGACGCGGCCGAGGCGGAGCGCATCTACCTCGGGTTGGTGCGGGACTACCAGGCGGCCATCCTCAACTTCATCTGGCGTCGCGTCGGCGATGCCGACTTGGCCGAGGACTTGACGCAGGAGACGTTCGTGAAGGCGTGGCGGGCATTGGACCGATTGGAGCTGGGTGATGCCCATGAGGGCCGTCGCCGCGCCTGGCTGTACACGATCGCCCACAACTCGATCACGGACCACGCCCGTCGCCAGCGGCGTATCCGCTGGGTGAGCTTGGACGCGATCAAAGAGATCGGCGGCGGCAACCCCGCCCGCGAAGTGCAGGACCGCGATCCGCTCCAGCGCGCGCTGGCCCGCCTCACGGCCGATCAGCGCGACGTCCTCCTGTTGTTCAGCCACGAGGGATTGCCGGCGGAGGACGTCGCCCGGATCCTCGGCATCACCCCCGCCGCCGCCCGCAAGCGCCGCCAGCGCGCCCGCGAGGCCTTCGCGGACGCGTGGGTCGCGATCGGCGAGACCGTTCCCGGCGGGGACGCCGACGACGCCGCGCTCGAACGCCTCGACCCACTCCGCACGCCCATGGACACGCCCCGATGACGCCCTCCTGCGATCAGGCAGCCGCCTGGATCGACGACCTGCCCAACCTCGACCAGGACGATCGGACCGCGCTGGCCGTGCACGTGGCCACGTGCGCGCGGTGCCGCGCCCTGGTCGCCGCCGAAGCGCGGATCGCCCCGGCGTTCGCCGCGACGCCGAGCCTCACGCCAAGCGCGCGCCTCACCGCCGCGCTGATGGCGGTTCCGTCCGACGCCCGTCGCCGCCGCACCATCGTCGCCGTGCCGTTCGCGCCGCTCGCGCTCGGCTCACTCGCGGCCCTCGTCGCCGTGGCCGTTGGCGTCCGTCTGATCGGAGCGCCCCTGGACCTGGCCAGCAGACCGGATCATGAGGATCCACGCGCACCGCTGCCCGCCGCCGCCGCACGGACGACGTCCGCGGCGACAGGCGAGACGTCCGGCCCAGTGGGCCGTCTCGCCAAGGAGCGATCGGCTCCAACCGCCGCATCGTTCGACGAGGCCATTACCCCAAACCCGATCGCACCCGCCCCGCCGCCGGAACCAACCCAGCTGGCGATGGCGGCGCCCGACCGCGACGCCGTGGCCGCCGCGCGGGTCGAGGCGGATCGCGGCCGGCGCGGCGGCCACGCGATGCCCACGCCCGAGCCGACGGCGCAGGACGCCGACCTGCGTCCCGTTCCGGGCGGCGCGGCGGGCATCAGACCGCCTGGGAAGATCGGCGAGCGCCCGACGGACGAGCCGCCACCGCCCGCCCCGACGCCAGCCGCGACACCCGGCGGCCCGGTCGATCCCCCGACCCCGCCCGAAGCGGTGCGGCCCAGCGAAACCCCGACGCCGAACGAAACACCCGACGGCGCCGCGCCGCCCGCGCGGCCGATCGTCCCCGAGACGCCGCCGCCGACCGAAACGCCGGGCAATCCGGGGCGGAGCGCGACGGTCCTGCCGACGGCATCGCCGAGCACGACGCCTTCGCCGAGCGCAACGCCGACATCGACCGCGACGCCGACATCCACCGCGACGCCGACATCGACCGCGACGCCGACTTCGACCGCCACGCCGAGCGCAACGGTCACGCCGAGGCCAACCGCCCCCTAACCCACCCCGCCGATCCCCGTCAGCGGCACGGCAGGCTCATCGCGATGGACCGATACACGTCCAACAGCTGCACCGGCGTCGGCGCGTACAGATAGCGTTCCGGCATGCCGGCCAGCCCGATCAGGAACCCGCCGTCCACGTCCGGACCCAAGCCGACGGTGTAGACGATGATCCCGGCATCGCGGACGCGGCGGGCCGTCGCGACGGTGTTCGCCTCGGTCCCGCCCTGCGGTTGGCCGTCCGTCAACAGGATCAGCACCGGCAGGTTCGCCGGGCGCCTGCGCGGGCTCATCAGCTCATCGAACGCGACCGCCAGGCCGCGGTCGATGCGGGTGCCCTGCGCGCTCGGCAGGCCGTCGATGCGGGTCTTCAGCACGGCCGCGTCGCCGGTCAGGGGCTGCACCAGCAACGCGTCGGTGTTGAACGACACGACCGCCGCCTGATCGTTCGGCAACGCCAACAGGTCGATGAACGTCCGCGCCGCGTGCTTGGCGCCGGCCAGCAGCGTGTCGCCGTTCGCGTCCAGCTCCTGCATGCTCGACGAGGTGTCGATCGCCAACACGACGTCCGTGCGCTGCGTCGGGCACGTCGTGCGATAGAGAATCGGCAGGAACGCGCGATGGTCGCCGAGCACCTCGACGCTGGGCACCGGGAAGACGACGCGGCCACCGAACCCGACGCCGTCCGTGTACGCACCCGTGGCGCGCACGTTCGTCGGGCGGTTGCCCCAGCGCTGCGGCCGCACCACATAGCGCAGTTTGAAGCCGGTCGCCGGAACGGCCGTCAGCGTCCAGTGCAGGCTGGCGCCGTCGAACGTCGCCGGCGGGTTCGCCGAGTCCGCGACGTAGACCATGTCGCTCGGCAGCTCGTCGTCGACCTGGATCCGTTCGATCAGCACGCTGGAGGACAACCGGCGGGCGATGAGCGTGTAGATCCGCGTCAGCTCCGCTTGCGACGGGGCGCTGTAGCTGCGGTCCGGGTCGCCGGCCAGCTCCGCCAGGAGCGCCGCGTCGACGTCGCCGCCCAGGCCGATCGTGTAGAGCTGGATGCCGGCCTGGCGGGCCGCGATCGCCGCGGCGCGAGCGGCGGCGGCCTCGATGTCGCTGTTCGGCTTGCCGTCCGTCATCAGCACGATGACATCCGGGGCGCCGGACCGTCCGCGCGGGCCGGCCAACTCCTGCTGGCTCTCCGTGATCGCCGCGGCGATGTCCGTATTCCCGCCCGGCTGGATGCCGGCGATCGCCTGCACCAGGCTCTCCCGCCGGTTCGTCAGCCCCTGCGCGACGCGCGCTGCGTCGCTGAACGACACGATCGCGGTGCGGACGCGGGCGAAGTCGAGCTCGTTCGTGAATTCGATCGCCGCCTGCTGCGCCGCCGAGAGCTTCGGCCCCTCCATCGATCCGGAGCGGTCGATGACCATCACGAGGTCCAGGTCGACGCTCTGGGACGGACAGCCGCCCGTCAGGCCGAGCTCGACGGTGACGGCCGCATCGACGCGCACCTGCGCGGGGCCGGCCGTCTTCGTGGCTCGGAAGATGCATCGATCGTCCGGCGGCGGCGGCTCCGGGGCCGCGGCGTTCGGATCGAGCGCCCAGATGTCGATCTGTTGGTGATCCCCGTTCAGCACCAGGACGCGGCCCGTCGGGTCGACGGCCAGGTCGACCGCCGCGCCGCCCGCGGAGGCGTCGAACGCGGCGCGCGCGGTTCCCGTGTTGTCGAAGGCCCAGACCCAACCGTCCGCCGTCAGCGCGAACCACCGATCGCCGTCCGCCGTCCCGGCAACGCGCAGGATGCGGGTCGCCACCGGCCAGCGCGCGGTCTCCGTGCCGTCGGGGCCGATCACGCGCAGCGCCGCCGCCGTCCGGTCGGCCACCACCACGCGGCCGCCGCCCGCGGCGATATCGACGATCAGGCCGCCCAGCGGCGACGTGGTCGCGTTGCCGGCGGCGTCGATGCGCGCCAACAGCCCCTGGCCGGCGTCGATCGCGACGAGCCCGTCCGCCGCCGCGGCCGCCAGCAGCCACGCCCCTTGGCCGGGCGGCGTCCATGTCCAGATGTTCGTGCCATCCGAGCGGATCCGGCGGATGTCCTTGCCGGTCGAGACGAAGGCGTCCGCGCTCAACGGGTCGCCGGCGATGTCCGTCGGGCCTTCCAGGCGCATGTGGCGCAGCGGGGTGCCGTCGCCGCGCCATACCTGGACGCGCGGCGCATTGTCCAGGATGTACACCGTTCCGTCACCCGCCGCCGCGATCCGGCGCGGGCCGTCCAGCGCGCCGACGGCCACCGGCACATCGCCCCAGAAATCGAGCGGTCCGACGCCCAGGTTGCCGCGGTCGGGAAAGCGCTGGACGCCCGTGACCTCCGCCCGACCGTCCTGCACCGTCACCGCCAGCCCGGGGCCAGGCCCGAGGGCGAGCCCGAACCCGCCGTAGATGTACGGCCCCTGCGGCCGCGCGTCCCACGCATCCCCCACGCCGCGCCGGACGACCATCAGCCGGCGCACCGTCGCGAAGAAGAACTGTCCGTCGTCGTCCGACGCGACATCGACCGGGCCGTCGTACTCGAGGTTCGTGGACGGGCTGTCGAAGCCATCGACTTGCAGCCCGTCCGTGTCGCAGATGAGGATCCGCGTCGCGGGCAGGTCGGCGATGTACAGTCGGCCGTTCCGATAGTCGAGGCCGCGCGGCCCGGAGAGGTCGAGCGCGACCGTACCGCCATCGCCCCAGGTGGCCAGCGGCGAGCCGGCGAGGTCGAAGACACGGATGCGGCGTCCGACGGGGTCGGACGCGAACACCTTGCCGTCGCCGACGGCGATGCCGTGCAGCGCCCCGACGTTGGGCCACTCCGCCTCGAATGCGCCGTTCGCCGCGTCGAAGACCTCGATGCGCTGGTTGCCGGTGTCGGTCACGTACAGCCGGCCGCCGTCCTGGGCGACATCGCTCGGCGCATCCAGTTCGCCCGCCGCGCTTCCGGGCCGGCCGATGAGCCGCAGTGGCGCGCCGTCCGCGCCCAGGACGTGCACGCGCCCGGCGCCGGTATCCGCTACGAAGATCGTGCCATCGTCGGCGATGTCCAGTCCTGCTGCGGCCAGGAACCGGCCCGGCGTCGGCGGCATCGGGCGCGACGGCCAGCTGGCGATGCGCGTGTACGCATCGGGCAGCGCCGCATGGGCCGCCGGGACGCCGTTGGCGCCGACGGCGCCGAGGAGCGCCGTCGCCACGACGATGGCGCCAGCCGCGCGGCCCGCTCGGCCGCTAGTCGATCCGATCATGGTGTTGAATCCCCCTTCGCCCAGGCCCACCGGCCGATGGCGCGCTCCGCCGTCTTCCGGGTGACGACGACCGCGTCCGCACACGTTGTATGGTCTGGACACGTGAAAGCGTAACACGCCGCGCGGCAAGGGGGGTAGCGACAGAGTGGCGGCTACCGGCTGATGTCTAGTGCCCAGTGTCCAGTGCCCAGTTCCCAGAGCCCAGAGCCCAGTGGCTAGTGCCTGATGGCATACCCGGTCAGCTCGACGTACCCGCGGCCGCGCACCGCCCGGCCGCCGGCCGTGCCGTCCACGCGAACCGCGCCCTCCCAATAGCGAAACCCCGTCGACAGCTCCTGATCGACCAACAGCGGCGTCAAGCGCAGCTCGTCGCCGGTGCCAGGCAGCGTCAGCCGCCAACCGGACGGGTAGACGGCGCCGGTGCGCGGGCTGGTCCAGCGGCCCGTCGGCGTCAGCGCGAAGTCGCGCGCGCCGAGCGACGTCACGTGGCCGCGAGCGTCGACGAGGCTGGCGCTCGACTCCGGCGCGGGGCGGCCGGCGGCGTCCCGGATCTGGAAGGCCATGATGTCGCGCCCGTCATCCAACTGCAGGCTGAGCCAGTCCCAGCCGACCCGCCCGTCCGCCAAGGCGCTCGTCGACCACTCGTGGTCCATCCAGACGCCGCCGGCCACGGGCAAAACTCCGTCCGCTGTGGTCACGACGCCGGTCGCGGCCAAGCGGGTGTAGGAATAGTAGTACGACGCGTTGCCCGCCTCGGGCCCCTTGCGGCTCCATCCGTTCTGCCCGTGCAGCGCCGCCGGCTTCACCGGCCGGACCGTCACGTCGATCGCGTTCGGGCCGTCGTTCGCGCGCAGGCGGACGCCGTCCGCGGCCGCGTGCCCGCCCCGCGGCCCCGCGCTCGGACGCGCCGCGGCGAACCACGGCCCGAGCCAGACGCGGTACGGCGCGGCGACCGCTCCGGCCAGGCCGAGCGCGCCGCGGCCGAGCCGCTCGGCGGACCGAAAGCGCGCGGCGGCGACGTCCGTGAGCGCGAAGTGCGCCAGGTAGGCCTGGTCGGTCGTCCAGGCGGACGTCGGCGAAAGTGGCGATGTCGGCGATGTCGGCGCCGCCGGTGATCCGTGCGGCGTCGCGGTTCCGTTCGGCCCTGTCATCGCGTTCGCGGACGTCGTCGCCTCACCCGCCACGGTGCGTTCGGGCGCAAGGCTGCTCCGAAAGAACGTCAGCTGGAACCCGAACCGCCGCCGATCGCCGACGTCCGCCTCGCGCAGCCACGCGGGCGGTGCGGCCTCGTCCGCCGGATCGCGCACGAACAGCTGGCCGGTGTAGTACCACCACTCCGTTTGATACGCCGGATGCGGGCCTTCGTCCGCCGGGAAGACGATCGGGCGCGGGCCGTCGGCACGGGCGAAGCCGGCGGACGGTCCCGACATCAGCCCGACGATGTCGGCGCTGACGGCAGGCGGCGGGGCGGGGCGGCACGCACCGGCCGCGAGCAGGAGGCCGAGGATGACGGCTGGACGTCGACGTCCTCGCATCGCGCTCATTCCTCGCGCAGGCTGGCGGCGATCGGCTGGCGGACCAGGCGCCAGGCGGGGGCGATGCCGGCCAGCAGCGCGGCGCCGACGGCCAGGACGAGGGCGCGGGCGAAGACCAGCGGGTCGATGTGGGTCTGGATCGTCCAGCCGAACGAGCGGCGGTTGATGACGTAGATGAGGATGAGGGCCAGCGTCAGGCCGGCCGGCCAGCTGAGGATGCCCGCGACCAGCCCGAGCAGCCCGGTCTGCGTCATCGCCAGCGACCCGACCTGTCCGACGGTCATGCCGGTGGCCCGCAGCGTCGCGTTCTCGCGGGTGCGCTCCAGCTGGACGGCCATCAGCGCGGCCAGGACGCCGATGAAGGCGACGACGACGGCCAGGATCTGGAGCGCCGTCGTGATCGCGAAGGCGCGGTCGAACACCGTCATGACCTCACCGCGCAGCCCGCGGTTCGAGCGCAGGTCAAGGCGGATCCCGTCCAGCCGCGCGAAGCGCTCGCGCAGCACGTCGACGTACGCGTCGGCGTCCACGCCGGGCCGGAGCGTCACGGCCAGGGACGTGATGCCCGCGTCGTCCCATGCGGCGCGATACACAGGGTCGAGCATCAGGGCGATGCCCTGGTCCGCGCCGTAGTCGTAGAAGACGCCGGCGATGGGAAACGCGCGCGGGCCGTGGTCGCCGGCGAGCGTCAGGACGTCGCCCGGTCGCAGATCGAGGCGGCGCGCGAGCGGCTCGGAGACCGTGACGCCGCCCGCGGCCAGCGCGCGCGCCACCGCGGCGGCGCCGCCGATCGCGGACAGGTAGCGGCGGCCGTCCCCGGCGATGTCGCGGCTGACGACGAGGACGTCGACCGGGGCGCCGTCCGCCGTGCGCAGCTCGACGGGGTGGGCGGTCGCGACATCGGCCACGTCGGGCAGGCGGCGGAACGTGTCGGCGGCGGTGGGTGGAAGGGTGCGGCCGGCGCGGGTTGGGCCGGCCGCGGCGGGCGAGACGAAGATATCGGCGGCCAGCGTCTGGACGAGCCATGATTGGACGGTCTCGCGAAAACTCTGGACCATGACGCTGACGCCGATGCTGACGCACAACGCCACCATCAGCGCCCCGACGGCCACGCCGGTGCGCGACAGCGAGCGCACGACGTCGCGCGGCGCCATGCGGCCCGGCAAGCCGAGGAGCCGGCCGGTCAGCGGGCGGACAAGCGCCATCATGCCCACCGTCACCGCCGGCGCGAGCAGCGCGAAGGCGAACACGATCGCGCCGAGCGCCACGAACCCGAGCGTCACGCTGCGGCTTGGGACGGCCAACAACGCCGCGCCGACGAGGCCGAACGCCGCCGCCAGGAGGGCGCCGCGCACGACGCCGCGGCGCGCGGAGGCCTCCTGGTCCGAGCGACGTCGCGCGGTGATCGGCGAGACGCGGCTGGCCTCGATGGCCGGGATGAGCGCCGCGATCAGGGCGGCGGCGATCCCGGCGAGCGCGCCGCGCACGAGCGAGGCCGGGCTGGCGTCGACGCCTTGCACGTCGACCACGAAGTAGAGGTCGTTGATCGTGCGGCTGACCAACGCGACGGCGCCGCGCCCGAGCACGAGCCCGAGGCCGACGCCCAGCGCCGCCCCGACGGCGCCGAGCACGGCGGCCTCGCCGAGCACGAGGGCGCACATCTCGCCGCGCGTGACGCCGATCGCGCGCAGCGTGGCCAGCGTCGCGCGGCGCTGGACGACGCTGAAGCGAACGGTGTTGAAGATGAGGAACATGCCGACCAGCAGCGCCAGCAGGCTGAGCGCGGTCAGGTTGAGCCGAAAGGCGTCCGTCATCGAGGCCACCGTGTCGGCGGCGGCGCTGGCGGCCTCCACGCGGGCGCCCGGCGGCAGGTCGGCGCGGACGGCGGACAGCGCGAGGGCCAGCGCGCCGGGCGCCTCGGGCAAGCGCACGTCGATGCGGTCCAGGCGGCCGGTGCGGCCGAGGAAGACCTGGGCGGTGCTGATGTCCGCCACCACGAGCGCGTCGAGCGCACGCCGGCCGAGCGGGTCCGCGCTGTCCAGGAGGCCGATGACCGTCGCCGTGACCGGCGGGCCGCCCGATTCGAGCGTCAACGGGCGGCCGACCTGCGCGCCGGCGGCGGCGGCCAGGGATCGGCCGAGCAGCACGCCGTTGGGCAGGGTGAGGAGCGGGCCGGGCCCGGCGTCGGTCGGTTCGCCGGTGGCCGCGGATGCGGCGTCGCCCACGTCGCCCACGTCGCCTGCGTCGGCCGCCGCGAGGGGGCCGGTCGACGTGGCGCCGCTGTCCCCGCCGACGACAGCATCGCCGCCGGTGGCTTGGTCGCCGATGACCTGCTCCCGGGCGCCGTTGCGCGCCACGGACCCGAGCAGGTCGCGGAACGGCGCGTCGGACAGCGGATCGACGCCCAGAAGCGTCAGCGTTCGGCCGCCGAGCGCCGGCACGTCGACCAAGCCCTCGACGACCGGGGCGAGCGCGATGTCCGCCAGCGCGGGGTCCGTGGCCAGTCGCGCGTAGACGCGCTCGTCCAGCCCGGCCGGACCGCCGACGATGTGGTGTGTAGCGCGCCCGGTGACGGCGGCGGTCGAGCGGCGGAACGCGGCCAGCGCGCTGACGTTCGCCAGATCGATCGCCACGACCACGGCCACGCCGAGGGCGATGCCGGCGACCAGGAGCGCGCTCTGCGCCTTTCGGCGGCGGAGGTTGGCGACGGCGATGCGGGCGAGCGGGCGGACGGCGGCCAGGCGGGGGGGGGCGAGTGCTGCCTGTGTCTGAGGGGTTCGGCCAGGCGGTGAGACTCGCGGGGCGACGCTTGACACTGAACTGTCAGGCTCGTTCATGACAAAGCCCCTTCGGGGCTGGTGCTTCGGGTTGTCAGAGCACAGGCGCAAACCTTTGCCGAGCCCGCACTTGTGCGGGCTTTGTCATGAACGAGCCGGGGGCCTCGGCCCCTGGCGTCGCCACCCCGCCCCGACGGCGTCACCACGCGGCTTCGGCGGGCGTTTCGGCTTCGACGCGCACGAGCCGCGTGCCCTCCACGCGCAGCACGAGGTCGGCGGTGGCGG
>JBDTSC010000109.1:0-10792 GCA_039931375.1 Ardenticatenales bacterium | reverse complement strand
CCACCGCTGCGGCCACCAATAGGACCACCTGGCCGACCGGGCCGACCGGTCCGGCGCCGGCGGCCAAGCGGGCGCCGAGCATTCCCGATCTCACCGCCTACTGTCGGATGCGGATCGCCGCCGCCTCGGACGGCCGGCGCCGGTTGGCGGAGCAGATCGTGCCCATCCCGCTGAGCGTCGTGCGGGACGACGGCGCGCACGTGGCCAGCGGATGCTCGTCCCTGGCCGCAGTACTCGCCGCGGTCGACGATCCGGCGCTGCTCGTCCTCGGCCCGCCGGGCAGCGGCAAGTCGTGGCTGCTGCGCTGGCTCGAATACACGCTGGCCGCCGACGCGCTCGGTTCGAGCGGCGCACCCATCCCGATCCTGGTCGAGCTCAGCCGCTTCCAAGCCGACGAGCCGAACGCCCATCCGCCGCGGCCGCTCGATTGGCTGGCCGCGCGCTGGGCCAAGGAGCAGCCGAACCTGCCGTCGCTCGAGCACCTGATGCGGGACGGGCGCGTCGTGTTCATCCTGGACGGCCTCGACGAGATTCCGCACGGCGACGAGCGGGTCTACGCCCAGCGGCTGCGCGCCTGGAAGCACTTCCTGCGCGACGATCTCGCCGCGCATCCCGGCAATCGCGCCGTCGTCTCGTGCCGAACGATGGCGTACCGGGTGACGATGTCCACCGCCGCGTTTCCGGTCACCCGCGTCTTCGTCGAACTGCTCGAGGCGGACGGCGTGCGGGCGCTCTTGGCGCGCCACAATCCGGAGCGCGGCCAAGCCGTCGCCGACATCGTCCTCAACGGCCCGTTGTACGAGCTCGCGCGGCGGCCGTTCATGGCCGCCCTGCTGGCGCAGCCGGACATCGATCTCGGCCACCTCACGGCAGGCCATGCGGAGCTGCTGAGCCGCTACGTGCGCGAAGCGCTGCATCGCGAGGTCGGCAACGACAACCCGGTCTTCACGGGCGGGACGGTGCTCGACTCGCACGACGTGCTGCGCGTGCTGCACGCGCGAGCATGGCGCACGGCGTGGGAGCTGCCGGACCAGGGCGCGTTGTTCCCGCGGCTCGCGGCGTTCGCGCTGCACCTGCTCCAACGCACCACGATCAGCCGCACTAGCCGGGCGCCGATCGCGTATCGCGAGGCGCTGACCGTCGTGGACCATCCCGCCGCCGCCGACATCCTCGCGGCCGCCAACGCCCTCGGCGTGTTGGTCTTCGATCTCGAGCTCGACGAGGTGCGCTTCGGCCATCAGCTGTGGCAGGCCTACTTCGCGGCGCGCGCGCTCGTCGACGACCCGACGCCGGCGCTCATCGCGGCGCCATGGCGCGGCGACGAGATGACGTTGCCGCTGGCGGCGGTTCTGGCCGAGCTGCCGGCCGGCGGATCGCTGCCACGGCCGGACGAGTCCGGCTGGGAGGACGCCGTGCTGTTCGCCGCCCAGATGGCGCCGGACGCCGGCGCGTTCGTCGAGCGCTTCGTCGAAGCCGACGTCGTGCTGGCGGCATGGGCCGCGCTATCGGTTGCGTCCTTCCGTCCGGTGGCCTCGGACATCGTCGCTCGGCTCCAGCAACAGCTGCTGGACCGGGCCCGCCATCCCGACGCGGACATCCGCGCCCGCCTCACCGCGGCCCGGACGCTCGGCCTGCTCGGTGATCCGCGACTGCCCGTCGTCGACGGACCGCACGGCCGCCGCATCGAGCCGCAGATCGTGCCCATCGCCGCTGGTACGTACGTCATCGGCCAAGACGGGCTCGACGGCGGCGCTGGCGACCACGGCAACCCGGGCGGCAACCCGGGCGGCATGCCCGCCCACCGCGTCGCGTTGGCGGCGTTCGGGATCGCCCGCTACCCCGTCACCCGCGCGGAGTGGGCCTGCTTCATGGCCGCCGGCGGCTACGACGACGAGCGCTGGTGGGACACCGCGGCCGGACGCGCTTGGCGGAGAGGCGAGGGGACGGGCGCGGGCGACCGCTTCCGCTTCCACCATTGGCGCCCGATCTTCCAGGCCGATCCGAGCCAGCTCGCGCGGCTGGACAGCCCCGGCCTACACGACGTCTTCGAACTGTGGCAATCGCTCCTGACGCTCGACGACGCGGCGTTCGAGGCGCAGATCGCCGCCCGCTTCCCGGACCGCCGGATCATCGAGCCGGCCACGTGGTCCGCCGACGCGACGCCGAACTGCCCCGTCTCCGGCATCTGCTGGTACGAGGCGCGCGCCTACGCCGCGTGGCTGTCGGCCCAGACCGGGCGTCGCTACCGCCTACCGACCAGCGCGGAGTGGGAAGCCGCCGCCCGCGGCGCGGAAGGGCGGACCTACGCCACCGGCGAGACGCTGGTCGCGTCGCAGGCGAACTACGCGGACACCCGCATCGGCGCCGTCACGCCGATCGGCCTCTTCCCGGCCGGCGAGACGCCCGAGGGGATCGGTGGCCTGTGCGGCAACGTCAACGAGCTGACGAGCACCGCCTGGGGCGCCGATCCGGACGCCGCCGCGTTCCCCTACCCGTATGCCGCCGACGGCCGCGAAGCGGCGGACACGGACCCGTCCATCCGACGCATCCTGCGCGGCGGCGCATGGGCCGGCGATCGCGATTCGTGCCGGGCGGCGCTCGTCCTTTCGGTCCTGCCCTCGGAGCGCCCGTTCACGCTCGGGGTGCGGCTGGCGGCGGACGCGTAGGAGCCTTAGCTCAGTCCTCCCGATCGCTCGCCGATGCCCGGATCGCCTCCGCCGCGCTCCAGAAGACCGCGTCCGCTCCAAGCGCCGCGAGGACGCCGCCGCGCTCGAGCGTCGTGCGGACGGCGGGCTGCACGGCCGCCAGGCGCAATCGCGCGCCCGACGCGGCCAGGCGCGCGTACAGCCGATCAAGGGCCAGGAGGCCTGAGGTGTCGATGACGGGCACGCCGCGCATGCTCAGGATCAGGACGCGGACGCCTGAAAGGTCCGCGAACGTCTCGTTGAACAACCCGGTCGCCGCGAAGAACAGCGGGCCGGTGAGGTAGGCGACGCGCACGCCGGCGTAGCGGTCGGCGTCGACCTCCGCTTCTGGGCTTGCGGGCTGCCCAGCCCCCCGCAGGCGCTCCGGCTCGACCGGGCTCACCTCGATCGCCAGGGCCGCGATCTGGTTCAGGAAGAGCAGCGCGCTGAGGGCCACGCCCAGCAGGATCGCTTGCGTCAGGTCGAGCGCGACCGTCGCCAGCAGCGTCACGCCGAACTTCAGCAGGGCGGACCGCAGGCGATGGCGGGCCATGAAGCGGATCGTCTCCCACTCGTTCATCCGCCACGCCGTGACCAGCAGCACGCCGGCCAGGGCGGCCAGCGGCACGCGCCCCATCAGCGGCGCGGCCAACAACACCGTGCCCAGCAGCGCCGCGCTGTGGACCAGGCTCACGACGCGCGTCCGCCCGCCGGAGGCGATCCCGACGCTGGTCCGGGCGATCGCGGCGGTGGCCGGCACGCCGCCGAAGAACGGGATCAGCACGTTGCCGATGCCCTGGGCGATCAGCTCCTGGTTCGCCCGCAGCCGCTGGCCGGTCATCGTGCTGCCGACCGCGCCGCACAGCAGGCTCTCGATCGCGCCAAGCGCGGCGATCGAGAGCGCCGGCACGACCAGCGCCGGCAGGTCCGCCCACGGGATCGAGCTCGGGCGCAGCCGATCGGCCAGAAGGATCGAGCGCGGGATCGCCCCGATCGTCGGCACGTCCCAGCCCGCGAAAAAGGCGAACGCGGTGGCGGCCAGGATGGCGACGAGCGAGGCCGGCGCGCGGCGCTGCCAGCTCCGCGGCCAGAGCGCCATCAGCGCGATCACGCCCAGTCCAATCCCCACGGCGCGGGCGCTGGGCGCCGGGACGTGGCTGATGTAGCCCAGGAGCTTCTGGGCGGCCGTGTCGGCCTTGGGCGTCGTCACCCCGAGCACGTTGTCGATCTGGCCGACGGCGATGATCACCGCGATCCCGCTCGTGAAGCCGCTGACGACGGGCGACGGGATGAACGCCACGAGCCGCCCGAGCCGCAGCGCGCCGACGACGATGAGCACCAGCCCCGCCATCGCCCCCGCGGCCCAGACGCCCTGGAGGCCATACCGGTTCGCCAACACGAGCAGGATCGCGCTCATCGCGCCGGTCGGCCCCGAGATCTGGTACGGCGCGCCGGACAGGCCGCCGATGACGACGCCGGCGAGGATCGCCGTCACGACGCCCGCCGCCGCCGTCGCGCCCGACGCCACGCCGAACGCCAGCGCCAGCGGCAACGCCACGGCCGCCACGGTGACGCCGGCCAGCGCGTCGCGGCGCAGGTCGGCGCGGCCGTAGCCGGCGAATTCATCGTGCCAGAGGGTGCGCAGCGCGCCGTGGGCCATCGGGGACTACCTCGTCTCGGGCGCGGTCGGCGGGGCGGGCATGGCGGGAGTGTGCCATCGATGGTGTGGTGCGGCCCAAAAAACGGTAGCGGCCGGTCCTGAAATCGGTAGGGGCTAGAGTCCGAGACAACAGCGGCTATCGCCATCGAGAGTAGCGGCTATCATCCACGGTGATAGCGGCTACAGATTTCGAGGCAGCAAAGGCGGACAGAATCGCCTCGACGGATCGGGAAGCATGGGCTCGGCAGGTGAACGCGGTGTACGATTGGTTGCAGTGGTCAAGCTCGCCGACCGAGCCTTACCGGGGACGTACTACGTGACGGACCGGATCAAGTCAGGAGAACGCATGTGGACGAAGTGAACCGGCTGTTCACCGACAAGGATGCCGACGTCCTCTATCTCTCCATCGGCGCGCCTCGACCCGCGAGCTGCACGATCCTTCCCCCATCGAAACGTATCGTGCCGTCGCTGTGATGAAGAGCAAGACGCCGGCGATCGGCATCGTCCTCATAGCGCTCATCGCGTGCCTTGCCCCCCTCGGCGCCCGCCGTCCCCCCACCGCCCTCGCCGAAGCCCCGCCCCACCGCCTCTACCTCCCGCTCGCCATCGTCCCAGCGCCCCCGTCCACCGGGCGCACGCTGGACGTGCCGACGCGGTACCGCACGATCGGCGCGGCGCTGGCGGCCGCGCGGGCGGGGGATGTTGTGCGGGCGGCGGAAGGGACGTACATCGAGATCGGGTTGGAGGTGCCGGCCGGCGTTACACTTCGCGGGGCCGGGTGGCGGCGGACGACGATCGCCAAGACCGCGAACACGCCGCCGACGATCCTCGACGGGCCCGGCCGCGGGGTCATCGTCGCGATGGGCGCCGGAGCGACCGTCGAGGACGTTCGAATCTCCGACAACGACGGCGCCGCGGTCGGCATCGCCATCGACGGCGCCGGGCGGCATACCGTGCGGGGCGTGATGTTCGACCAGCTGGCGGTCGGCGTGGCCGGGGTTTGCCTCGACGGACCGACCTGCGTCGCGAACCTGGATGTCCGGCGCGCCCTCTTTCTGAACTGCGAAGCGGCGGGCATCGACGCGGACGAGCGAACGCTCTTGACCGCCGACCACCTCACCTTCCGCACACCCTTGGGCGCCCGCATCCGCCGGCCGGGCAGCGAGCTGACGAACAGCGTCTTCGATCTGGACGATGGCGACATCGGCATCGACAACGGAACGGTCGACATCGGACCACGCGGGATCGCGGCGCACCACAATCTGTTCGGCCCACACGGGCGGCGGTACACCGCATGGATCCCCGCCGTGGAGGGCGACCTGATCGCCGATCCTCTGTTGGCCCCGATGGACTGGTGGCCGACGCCGCTCTCGCCGGCCCGCCACGCCGCAAGCGACGGCTCGGACATCGGCGCGCTGCCGTTCGCCGACATCGGATCGCCGCCGACGGACGTCCGGGCGGAGCGCGATGCGCCGCCGTCGCCGGGCACCGCGGCGCCCTGGGTCGTGTCGTGGACGCCGGTGCCGAACGCGTGGATCTACCACGTCGTTGCCTCTCCGGCGAGCGGCGGCGCAGCCAGCCTGCAGTACACGTACGACGGGGGGGCGGGCGCCGACGGTGGGCCGCGGATGCGGTTGGATTGGCTCGAACCGGACAAGGCGTATTGGATCGCCGTGTCGACCGGTTACGCCGAGCGGGGCGAGAGCGAGGCGGCGGAGCCGGTGTACGTGGGGGCGGATGGGGGGTGACGGGGAGGGTGAGCGTCGGGAGCGCGAACGAGAACCGCGTCGCCCAGTCGACGCCGCCGCCCGGGCGCGCTACCATCGGCGCTCCATCGCCCGTGCGCGCCTAGGAGGCCGATCTTGATCCCAACGCCGCCCTTTGGCATCGCCTTCGGCCGGTTCCTGATCCAACTGCGGATCCGCTTTATCGCCGTGCTCGCGCCGATCTTCCTGTGGGGCGCGTTCGTGCACGACCCGGCGGTGTTTCCGGGGGCGCGGTTCTGGATCGCGTTCGTGCTGTACAACCTGTTCTTGTACGGCGGCGTGAACGCGCTCAACACGTACTACGACAAGGACACCGGCCCGATCGGCGGCCTGAAGAAGCCGCCGGAGGTCGATCCGTCGCTGTGGCGGCTGGCGTGGGGCATCCAGATCGTCGGCCTGATGACGGCGACGGCGCTGCAGCTGCCCGTGGCGTTCATCGCCATCTACCTCGTCTTCATGGCGCTCAGCGTGGCGTACAGCCATCCGGCGGTCCGGCTCAAGGGCAGCCCGATCGGCAGCGCGGCGGTGGTGGCGATCGGGCAGGGCTTCCTGACGTACGCGGCCGGCTGGCTGGCGGCGGGCGGCGCGCTCGGCGACGTCTTCGGCGGCGTGCCCGCCCTCGGCGGCCTCGCCGTCAGCGCGCTGGCGCTCGGGATGTACCCGCTCACGCAGCTCTATCAGCTCGAGGACGATGAGAGGGCCGGCGATCGCACGCTGTCGCGGGCGCTGGGCGTGAAGGGATCGTTCGCGTTCGCGCTCGGGCTCCTTGCCCTCAGCGGCGCGGCGCTGATCACCGTGTTGTATCGCCTGGAGGGGCAGCTCGACGCGCTGCTCGTCGGCGCCTTCTGGCTCGGGCACCTCGTGCACATCTGGTGGTGGGGACGCAACTTCGACGGCCGCGCCTGGGAGCGCAACTACGCCAAGGTCATGGGCACGAACTATGTCGATGCGGCGGTGTTCGCGACGTATATCGTCGGGCGGTGGTTGAACTGAGGCGTGGGGGGGGAGACGGGCGCCGGAAGGCCGCCGGCTTCTTCGCCGCCGCGCTCGTCTGCACCGCCGCCGCGTCCACGGCCACCGCGTCACGCGTCGCCGCCGACCCCGCCGCCGTCTGCGCGGACGCGTCCGCCCACCCCGAGTGGATCTTCTGCGATGACTTCGAGGCCGGCCCGCCGACCGTCGGCGTCGGGCGGTACTTCGAGATCGACGGCGATGACGGCGACTTTCGGCGCGTGGCGGGCGCTGGGCGGGACGGTTCGTTCGGCATGCGCACGGAGTGGCAGAGGGGCGAGGTGGGCGCCGGCGGGCTGAAGGTGGCGTTTGGGCGCAACCCGAACGGCTACATGAACAAGACCCGCATTCGCCCGACCGAGGACTTCCGGGAGATCTGGTACCGCCTGGACGTGCGCCACGACGTCGGCTGGCAGGGCGATCCGGCGAAGCTCTCGCGCGCCACAGTCTTCGCGAGCGCGGACGACTGGCGGCAGGCGATGATCGCCCACCTCTGGGGCGACGGCAAGGGGCACCTCCTGGTCGACCCGGCGCGCTGCGTCGATCCGGCGAACGGCGTGAAGTGCACGAAGTACAACGACTTCGACAAGCTGGACTGGCTCGGCAACAAACCCGGCACGACGCCCGTCTTCGACACCGCCAACGGCGGCCGCTGGTTCTGCGTGGTCCACCACGTCCGCCTGAACGATCCCGGCCAGGCGAACGGCGTCCAGGAGTTCTTCATCGACGGCCGGCTGGAAGCCCGCCGCGAGGGCCTGGACTTCGTGCGCGGCTACCAGGACTTCGCGCTGAACGCGGTGTTCGTCGAGAACTACTGGAACGACGGCGCGGTGAAGGACGAGGGGCGGGATTTCGACAACCTCGTGATCAGCACGGGGTCGGTGGAGTGCCCGGCGGCGGATGGGGGGGGCGGGGGGACGGCGACGGCAACGGCGACGGTGGAGCCGGCGACGGTCACGGTGGAGCCGACTTCGGCGGCCACCGCGACGGCCACTCCAACGCTGGTGGTGACGAGGCACCCGACGGCGACGGCGGCGATGCGGTGGTTCGCGTATTTGCCCAGGGCATTGCGTTTGCCGTGACCAGGGGCCGGGGACCGGGGACCGCCAACGTCGGCGATCAACGTTGGGTGGCGGTTGGAATGTCGGTTGCAGGGGCATCGTCGGCGAACAACGGCTGAAGCCGTCGCTGGGGGTGTCGCTGCGCGCCACCGCGCGCCTGCCTTCGCAGGCGCCAAGCGAAGACAAGGGCGCGGGATGGTTGTTGGCGTCCGGACGTGCGCTGCGGGCGACGGATCCGTGTCGCTCTCGCGGAATACACGGCGTGTAACCTGAACTACACGGCGTGTACTCCAAGTTACACGTCGTGCAATCCTCGCCATCGGTCGGTAGCCGTAGAATCACACGCCGTGCAGCCACCTGCCTCAAATCGGGCGCGCGACCGCCGCGTAACCATCGCTCACTCTCGCCGTTCCTCCCGCCGCGGACGCACCGCCGCCGACGGCCCGTCCACCACATCGACCCAGTCCACGTCGAAGGAACCGCGATACCCGAACAGCGGCCCCCAGAAGCGGTTCGTCACCACCACCTCGATTTGGTAGCGGTCCGTTTCGTCGTCGAACCACTCGCACACGTCGGCCACGCCCGAGAAGAACAACGGAAAGCGGAACGCGATCGGACCCTCGTAGAATCGCTGCTCGCCGGAGCGCAGGCGAAGGCCGCCGCGGTCGTCGACCGAGAGGGCCAGGTCAACCGCCAGATGCTGGTGCGTGCCGAGGTAGTCCACGATCCTACCGCGCGCATCGCTGTAGATCATGTACGCGTCGAACCGGCGGCGGCGGTCCGTGTGGAAGGTGCGCAGCCACGTCACGGTCTCACGACCGAGCGTGTCGCGGTAGGCCCAGTTCTCGATCTCGAAGGGCACATCGGCGCCGCGCTCCGGGAACAGGATGTTGCGCCACGTGCCGACGTAGAGGAACGGCAGCGTGTAGAAGCGCCCGTGCCAAACGCGCTCCATCGTCCCGCGCCCGATCGCGGCGCGGCCGCTGGCGCTCGTGAGCGCAAAGCGCTCCTGGATGCGTGGGTGCAGGCGGTTGAAGTCCGCGCCCAGGACGCGCTGAAAGATCGACGTCAAGAAACGTCGTCCGTGAAGCGCGCACTTGGGGCACTGCGTAAGCAGCGCCTGGCGGAGGGCAAACTCCGCAACGACAGCAGGCCGATCGCGGCGACGACCGCCAGCAGGAGGTTGAGCGTGACCGGGTTGAACGCCGCAAGGGCGCGCGCCGGCGCGTTGACCAGCACGCCGAACGTCGCGACGATCATCGCCCCCATCGTCCACTGCCACGGCCACTTGCGCCGTGCGAGCGGCAGGAACGCGAGCCCGAACGCCAGCTCGAGCGCGCCGAGGATCAGGACGACCGGCCGCTCCCACGCCGCCGCGACGCCCGCTTCGCGCAGCAGCGCAAGCTCGTCGGGATGCGGTCCGGCGAGCTTGGGCACGAGGCCGTGCCACATCCAGACGAACGCCACCGTGACCGCGGCGAGGCCGTGGATGAGCGCCTGCCGCGCCGCTTGGCGTGGTTCGACATCCTCTTCGATCCAAAGCCGCAGGCGATCGAAGCTCCACGCCGTCGCCCATCCGATCAGCGGGCGAAACATCAGACGGTCGATGATCCGGCCGATCGCGCCCCAGCGGACCTCATAGTCATAGCCAGTGATGAATCGCACGCCGTCTTCGAGCTGCACGTACTTCCAATAGCCCGATCCGGAGCGGATGAGCGACCGGGGGTCATCGGACCCGAACCTGAGCGCCGACGTGCGCGTTCCGTCGCCCTCCCGTACGCCCACGCTCTCGCCCCAGCCCTCGATCGTCACGCCGAGCCCGATGCGCGTCGCGTAGCGAAAGCGGTGCGGCTCTGCGTCCCGCGCGCTCTCCAGATCGGTGATCGACGTGAACCGCAAGTCCCAGCGCCCGTGAAGATCCGGCGTCTGGGTCAGACGCCAGACGTCGTCCATCGCGCCACGGATGCGGGCTTCGACGTAGATGGACATCGCCGGCTCTAGCCCTTGCCTATGCGGATCAGGCCGATGTGACGGTGCTCCGAGGGCACGCGTACGCCCCGCTCTCCCGGCAAACCCTGCGCGCTCCATCCGACGAGCCGCTTGCCGGTGCGGCACGTCGTGACGCCGGTGGCCAGGAGGCGCGGCGTGCCGGTCGACGCCACGCAGGTGCGGAGCTTTTCGGGGCTCACGACGTTCGTCTGGCCGGCGACCGAGGCGCCTATGCTGAAGAGGATGGCTCCAGCGGCGAACGCCGCGGGGATAACGATGGTGGTGCGGGTCATGGTGTCGTCCTGGCACATGAAAACGCGGATCGACCCCCCTCCGGGGCCGCTGTGGCGACGCGCGGCCAGCCGCCCACGTCGGCCCCACCTGCCAGCGGGATGCCTTGCTAGCCGAGCAGTGTACGCCTCGACCCGCGCGCCGTACACCGCTCGTACATGATGGTCGAACACGACGGAGGTGGCGCGAACGTCGCAAGGCCGATGACTATCGACCGCTCTCCGCCCACCATTGATCCCGCCGCCCCCAGGGCGAACGCATTCTGGCGCAGCCGACGAACGCCCGGAGACTGAAGTCTCGGGCTATTCCTAGGGAAGGAGTCTGCTGTGC
>JBDTSC010000108.1:0-10816 GCA_039931375.1 Ardenticatenales bacterium | reverse complement strand
CCGCGCTCGGCGTCGGCAGCACGAGGAACGTCGTGATCAGATCGCCCGGCGCCTGGTCGCTCGAGGCCAGCTTGCCCAGGTCCGTGCGGAACGCTTGCGTGGAGCGGGCCAAATTGTCCAGGATGGCCAGGCGCGACGCGAGCGCCTTGACGTCGCCGTCGGCCGCGGCTTGCAGGTCGGTGATCATGCCGGGCAGCTGCGCGGCGACGTCGGGCTGGTCGGGGTTCGTGCTGGCCACGAGCTCCGCCGTGCGCAATGCGATCGCGTCCAGCCCCGCCTTCACGCCGGCCTTGTCGCCCGTACGGGCGGCGGCCCTCGCGCTGTCCAGGTGGGCCTTCAGGTTCGTCGGGTCGGCGGTGAGGATCGCGGCCAGGTGGGTGCGGATCTGCGCGTCCGCGTCCGGGTCGGCCTGGCGGGCCAGCTCCTGGGCCAGCGCGAAGTGGGCGCGGACGTTGGCCGGGTTCTTGGCCACCGCGTCGCCCCACAGCTTGACCGCATCGTCCGTCTTGCCGCCGCGGCTGGCGATCAGGCCCGCCAACACGAGCAGCCCGTCGTCATCGGGCAATCGCGTGCGAGCCTCGTCAAGGGCGGCGACGGCCGCGTCGTCCTTGCTCATCCGCAGGTTGGCGATCGCCAGATCGGCCCAGCCGGCCGGCTCCGCGGGCGCGAGCTGCGTCATCGTCGTGAAGATCGCGGCCGCCAGCGGGTTCTGGACGCCCGAGTCCAGCGCCCCGAGGCCGGCGTAGAACAGGCCGACGACGCGGTCGTATGTGGCCGGGTCCGGCGTAGCCTCGGGCTGGGCCTTCTTGTTGTTGCACCCAGCCAGGCCGATCGCCGCGAACGCGACGGCCGCGATCGCGGCCGCGGCCGCGTGCCGGGCGCGTCGAACGGACGAGCTCGGCCGGGCCGAGCGGAAAGCGCGAGCGACAGACATGGGCTGTGACATCCAAGCGTAGGGGCGCATCCGTCGTTAACGTACGACGTGCGCCCGTGGAAACGGGTTCGGCGTCAAGATCGGTCCAAGACCGGTCTATTGGCCAGGGGGGCGGTCCGTGATCATACCTGGGGGCAGGTGGGGGGTTCAAACGGGAGGACGCGGCGGGACAGGGCAAAGGGTCGATGGAAGGCCTCGCCGCCGCCCCATCACGGCCCCGCCGTCAGCCGCCCCCGCATCACAACCGCCCCGCCCAACGTGACCTCGACGCCCACCGCCTGCGCCGCCTCGAGCGGCACGAGGTGCACGGCGTCGCCGTTCGCGTCGGGGCGGAACGCGCTGGCGGGCAGCGGGCCGGTCGGCGTGAGGAGCGCGACGGCGTACGCCTGATCCGCCTCGATCGGCGCCAGCCGGTGTACAAGCAGCACGCCCTTGCCGACGGACGCAGAGTAGACGAACCGCGCCGTCGTGCCGTTTTGCGCTTCGAGGCCGACCGTCCTGCGATCCGCGCTGCGCAGGATCGCGTCGACGGCCCCCTGCTGGGCGCGGTCGGCGGTCGTGGCCGGGTCCTGCTGCCAGATCACCAGGGAGAGCGTGATCACCGCCGCGGCCGCCGTCGCCAGCGGCACCACGAGCAGCGGGCGGAGGAACGAGCGCCACCACGGCGCGTCCTTCGCGACCTCGCCCCCCGTCACGACGGCCCAGCCCGCACGGCCACGGGCTGCGAGGCGAAGCGGTCGAGGATCACCGCCGCCACCGCCGCGGGCGCCTCGAACGGCAGCAAGTGGCCGACGCCCGCCAGCTCGACGAACGTCGCGGACGGCTGCAGCGCCCGCCACCGCTCCCACGCGGCCGCCGACAGCGTGTCGCTCTCCGCGCCGCGGATCGCCAGCGTCGGCACGGTGAGCTGTGGGAGAACGTCCCAGACGTCCGTCGGGGGGGTGCGGTAGATCTGGGCTTCCCATTCGCGCGAGATCGTCAACGTCAGCCCGCCAGCCCCGTCGTCCGTCAGGGCGCCGGCGACGTAGTCGCGCAGGACATCGTCGTCGAAGCGCGCGAAGACGGGCTTGGGCCGAAAGTGGGCGAAGGCGGCCGCCGCGTCCGGCCATGCGTTTCGGCGCTGGACCGCGCCCTGGACCAGGCTGGCCCGCGGGCTTTCCCCCTCGTCGCCCTGCGCCATGAGCCACGCGATCACCTCGGGCAGCAGGAACACCGGGTCGATCAGCACGACGCCCGCGAACCGATCGGGCCGCCGCGCCGCCGCGTACAGCGTCAACACGCCGCCCAGCGAGTGGCCGAGGCCGATGACCGGACCGGTGTCGTGCTCCGCGTCCAACGCGTCCAGCGACGCGATCAGATCATCCGCCAGCGGCCGCCACGTCGTCAGCCCGGCCCACCCATCGCGATCCTCCGCCGCCATCTCGCGTGTCGGCGGACCGACGACGCAAAAGCCCTGCGATAGCGCCTCGGCCAGCGCGCGGTAGCAGCGCGGCGGGTAACCGTTTGCGTGGGCGATGTTCAGCCACGTCGTCGGCCGGCCATCGTCCACGGGCCGGCTGACGTCCGTCGACGGGCCGTCGCCGCTCATCGCCCCCCCCAGTACGCCGACGGCGGACACGGCACCTCGCCCGCCACCTGCCGGTAGATCGCCGCCAGATCGCCGGTCGACGGGGCGATGCGGGCGCGGGTGGCGTCGCCGGTGATCCGCGTGAGGAACGGCAGGTCTACGTCCGCGCCGAGGCCGATCGCGTACAGCACGACATTCTTGGCGCGCAGGTCCGCGGCCAGCGCGAGCGTTCGCGTCTCGTCAGGCTGGCGGCCGTCCGTCAGGAGGACCAGCAGGCGGCTGTTGCCGGCGGCGTGCCGCGGGCCGAACAGCTCCCCTTGCGCCGCCTCAAGGCCAAGGTCGATCCGCGTGCCGCTGCCCGTGCCCAGCGCGTTGATCGCCGCGTTCAGCGCGGCGGCGGCGCTGCCCAGCGGCGCGATGACGCGCGCGTTCTCGTCGAACGCCACGAGGCCGACTTGGTCGCGCGGCAGGTCCAGCAGGCTGATGAACAGCCGCGCCGCCGCGCGCGCCGCCGCGATCTTGTCGCCCGCCATGGAAGACGATGCGTCGATGGCCAGCACGACGTCCGCGTGGCGCTCGCCCGGCTTGCAGCGCTCCGTCAGGCCGATCGGCAGGTAGATGGGGGCGGGCGGGCGGGTGGCGGTGGGGGTGGGCGAGGGCGGCGGCGTCGACGTGACCGTCGGGGTCGCGCTCGGGGCCGTCGTCGCGGTCGGGGTGGCGGTGGGCGGGCTGCAAAGCACCGTCACGCGCGGCACCGGGAAGTCCAACCGGCCGTCGCGGCCGTAGCCGTCCGTGTACGCGGCGAACGCGGCCACGTTCGTGGGCGCCTCGCCGCACTCCAACGGCTCCACCTGGTAGCGCAAACCCAGGCCGGCGATCGGGACGTCCGTCAGCGTCCACGTCAGCACGTCGCCCTGCGCCGCATCCGCCGCCACGGTGGCCGGCGGGACGATCGAGCCGGCGACGAGGCGCATGTTGGGCGGCAGGTGATCGGTCACGGTGATCGTCTTGAACAGCACGCTCGTCCCGACGCGCTCGGCGATCGCCTCGAAGATCGCATACAAAAAGCGCGCGTCGTCCGCCACGAAGGCGTGGGCGTCGTCCGTGGCGACGGTGCGCAGGAGCGTGCTCGAGCCGCCGATCGACACCGTGAAGATCTCGACGCCCAGGGTGCGCTTTAGCTGATCCGCCTCGGCGCGCGTCTTGTTCGCGTCGTCGCGGTTCTCGATGCCGTCCGAGAACAGGACGATCACCTTGCGCGCCTCCGGTCGACCCCGTTGCTGCAGCTCCTGCCGCGCCCGCGCCAGCCCGATGTTGATCAGCGTGGTGCCGGTGGCCTGCAGGTTCCGCACGGCGTCGCGCGGCGGCCCGGCCTGGCTCGAGAGCGGGGCGTCCAACGTGGCGGTATCGTTGAAGCTCACGACCCCCACGCGGCCGTTGCCAAAGTCGATGTCCGCGATGAACGACGCCGCCGCGTCGCGCAGCAGCCGCAGCTTCTCACCCGCCATCGACCCGGAGCGGTCGAGCACCAGCAGGATGTCCACCGGCGTGGCGGACGCGCGCGTGCCGCACCCACCGCGCACCGTCAACCGCACCTCGACGGGGTCGCCGAGCCGCACGCTGTCGGGCGAGGCGGTCTTGTCCGGCAGCGCCCGGCACTCGCCGCCGCCGTCCGGCGGGGTCTGCGGGAAAGCCGCGCTGTCCGGCCGCCAGACGCTGACCACGTTCGCGGCGCGGTCCGTGACGTACACGCTGCCCGCCGCGTCGACCGCGACGTCGCTCGGCAGCGAGGCCGTGGCGATGTCGAAGCGCGTCGCGTCGAACGCGCCGTCGGGCGCCCCGGCGGCGTCGAACCGGCGGACCCAGCCGTCGCGGTCGAGGGCGTACAGCGTCCCGCCGTCCGGCGCCACCGCCAGCCGCCGCACGCGCGGCGGCAGCGCCAGCGTGCGCGTCGGCCCCGCCGCGGCCAGCGGCACGACGGCCACCGTGCCGTTCACGCGATCGAGCGCGTACGCGTTGCCGGCGGCGTCCACGTCCAGATCGCCCCACAGCGCGCTGTCCCCGGCCGAGGGCGGCAGCTGGACGGTGCCCGCCGACCGACCGGTCGCCGCGTCGAAGCGCTCCAGCTCGTCGCCGAGCGCGTCGACGGCCACGATGTCGTACCGTGGGCCGGGGCCGACGGCGAGCGCGGCCGCGTGCCCCGTGCCATCGCCGACGGCGGTCTGCCACAGCAGGCCGGCCGCCGGGTCGTAGGCGGCGATCGTGCCGCCGTTCGTCACGTAGAGCGTCCCCGTGGGGCCGTCGACGGCCGCGGCCGGCGCGTGGCTCAGCCAAGGGCGCGCCTTCTGATCGACCGCCGTGCCGTCTGGCCGGAAGCGCTGTACCCGCCACTGGCGATCCAGCACCAGCAGCAGACCGTCCGCGCCCCGGGTGACCTGCGTCGGCTGTTCGAACGTGCCCACCCGCGCCGCCAGCTCGCCGAAGCTCCGCTCGGGCGTGGCGGGGCGATCCGTGCCGGGCGGCCAGCGAAACAGCGTCGAGCCCTCGTCGTTCCGGCCCGGCTGCGTGGCGACGATGCCGCGCGCCGCGTCGTAGGCCAGCCCGTACAGCTCGCCGCGCGGGATCAGGTTCCACTCGCCCGTGACCGCCTTGATGACGACGATCCCGATCGAAGTCGTAGCCAGGAACCGCTGGCCGCTGGTCGAGCCGCCGTAGCCGGCGAAGGCGATGTCGTTCGCCTGGACGCCGATCGGCAGGTTGAGGTCCAGGCTGTCCTGCCGCGTCCCGGCCAGTGAGAACGTCCGCACCGTCCCGTGCCGTCCGTCCAGCACGTGCACCCGTCCGCCCGCGTCGACGTCGATGCCGCGGACGAGGTCGCCGCGCTCCGTCGTCACCTGGCTCGGCCACGCCGCGCGCTCGGAGCCGTCCGCGTTCAGGACGTGCACCGTCCCATCGTCCCCCGACCCGACGACGACGCCCGTCCCGTCCCGCAGCGCCGCGACGCCCGCCGCCGACGGCACCGGCCACGTCGCGACCTTCCGCCCGCCCCCATCGAGCACGACGACGCCGCCGGCGCCCGCGTCGCTGACGTAGATCCGGTCGTGATCGCTGTCCACCGCAAGGTGCGTCGGCGCCACGAGCCCGGATGCCGCCGCGTCCGCCAGCAGCCCCGGCTGGTCGGCCGCGTCGATGAACGACACGCGCCGCTCGGCCCCGTCCACGACGTACGTCCGCCCGTCCGCGCCGATGTCGACGCCCAACGCGCGGCGCCAGACGCCGGGGGGGAGGGGGACGGTGGCGCTCTGCCACGTGGCGGCGAGGGTGAAGCCGGGGGGTTGGGTCTGCGCCGCAGGCCGGGCGCGGGCGGGGGACGCCGACGTGGCAGCCAACAGCATGAAGGACATGAACGGGATGGCGACGGCCAGTCGACGGCGCGAGGGGTTCGGACGGGGGGCGATGGTCATGGCGCGCAATCCTCCGACGTCGCTCGTGTATCGAGCATGGGTGGTCAACGATAGCGGATCGGCTCCGAGCGCCCGAGCCACTCGAATCGATGCGCTACCCCTCCTTCACCAACCGATACCCAAACCCCCGCACCGTCTCGACGTATCGCGGCGTCGCCGGATCGTCCTCGATCTTCTGGCGCAGGTACCAGATGTAGCGCTTAACGTAGCTCGGCTCGTCGGCGTACTCCGGCCCCCACACGGCGGTGAGGAGCTGGTTGTGGGAGAGCGTCCGTCCGGCGTGCTCGGCCAGTGAGACCAGCAGGCGATACTCGGTGGGCGTGAGCGCGACGACCTCGCCGCGGCGCAGGACGCGGCGGCCGGCGAAATCGATCACGAGATCCCCCACGGCCAACGGCGGTTGTGACTCGTCGCCGAGCGCCTTCGTGCGGTTGGCGCGGGTGAGGACGGCGCGCAGGCGGGCGTTCATCTCGGCCAGGCTGAAGGGCTTCGTCACGTAATCGTCCGCCCCGAGCTCGAAGCCCCGCAGGCGCTCTTGCTCCGCGTCGCGCGCCGTGAGGACGATCACCGGCACGTCCGACATCTCGCGGATCCGCTTGAGCGTGTCCCAGCCGTCCATCCGCGGCATCATCACGTCCAGGATCACGAGGTCCGGCCGGCCGTCGTACAGCGCGCGCAGGCCGTCCAGACCGTTCGCGGCGGACAGGACGCGGTAGCCGGCCCCCTCGAGGGACTCGGTCAGCAGCCGCGTCAGGTTCGCGTCGTCGTCGATCATCAGCACGGTCGGTGTCGGCGTCATCGTTCGGCTCCTTCGGGCGCGCACGGCAAGGACAACACGAACGTCGACCCCTCGCCCGGCCGGCTGACGACGTCCAGCCCGCCGCCGTGCGCCTCCGCCACCGCGCGGGCGATGTACAGCCCAAGCCCGTGGCCGTACGTCTCCCGCGCGTCATCCCGCTCCACGCGGTGGAAGCGGTCGAAGATCCGTTCGCGCTCGGCCGCCGGAATGCCGACGCCACGGTCCGTGACGGCGAACGCGACGCGGTCGGCGGCAGGGTCGGCGCGTTGATCCGTACGCTCGTCAGCGCGCCCCACCGCCAGGTCGATCGCGGCGCCCGCCGGCGAGTACTTGGCCGCGTTTTCGAGCAGGTTGCCGAGTGCCTCCGCGGCGCGGTCCGGGTCGGCCCAGACGCGCGGGGCGCCGGGCGCGATCGCGACGCGCACCCGCTGTCGATCGGCGGCGGCAAGTCGGCGCAGGGCGTTGGCGACGAGGTCGGCCGGCTCCGCCGAGGCGGCGTTCAGCGCGAAGCGGCCGGCCTGCATCCGGCTGATGTCCAGCACGCCCTTCACCAGCCGCGTCAGCCGCGACGCCTCCTGGCCGACGATCGCCAGCTTGGCGCGCAGGCCGTCGTCCACGGTGCGCGCCTCCATCAGCTCGACGGAGGCATTGATATTGGTCAGCGGCGCGCGCAGCTCGTGGCTGACCAGGGCGACGAAGTCGTCCTTGAGCTGATCCAGGCGCGACAGGTCCGCGTTCGCGTCCTCGAGGGCGATGTTCTTGGCCGCCAGCTCCGTGGTGGCCGCCGCCAGCTGCTCCGTGCGCTCCATCACGCGCGCCTCGAGGGCGCGGTTCAGCTCGAGGATCGCCCGCTCGGCGGCGATGCGCGTCGTCATGTCGCGCAGCACCAGCGACGTGCCGATCGGCCGGCCGTCGTCGTCCACGAGCTGCGTCTGCGTCATGTCGACCGGCACGATGTGCCCGTCCTTGTGGCGGCAGCGCGCCTGAACGCCGCGCACGAAGCCCGCCTGGTCGAGGCGGTCGCGGACCAAGCCGAGCCCGCCGCCCGGCTGGATGCGCTCGGGCATGAGCCACGCCACGGGCTGCCCGACGATGGCGGCCGTGTCATAGCCGAGCATCTCGCGCGCGCCGCGGTTCCAGCTGCGCACGACCCCGAGCGGATCCAGGCTGAGGATCGCGTCCGCGGAGCTGCTCGTGATCGAGGCCAGGTGCCGATCGCCGTGACGGACGCGCGCCTCGGTGTCCGCCTGCCGCGCCATGGCGCGCGCGATCCAATCGAGCGTCCAGAACGTGACCAGCGGCCCGGCGAGGCCGTACACCAGCAGCCCCGACTCCAGCCGCGCGGTCGTGCCCGCGCCGACGAGGACCCGCTCCTCCCACAGTTGGTGGGCCGTCACCGCCGCCAGGATCGCCAGCGGCAGCGCCCAGCGCAGCCGCCGGACGACGATGAGCGCCCGCCGCTGCGCCGCCTGCTCCGTCGCCTCGAGCGCGACAGAGGAAACGGGTGCGGTGGCGGCGGCGGACGGGCGCGGCGTACGGGGGTCGGTGGTGATCACGGGTGGGTACCGACCGAAGTATAGCGGGGCGTCGGGCGACCCAGGTTCGGAACCGGTGGGAGCGCCGTTCGCCGTGCGGGCGTTGGGTGGCTATCATCGCGCCGGCAGGCGGTGCACATGGCCTGCAAGGGGCGGTGGCGGAATGGCAGACGCGGCGGACTTAAACTCCGTTGGGGAAACCCGTGTGGGTTCGACTCCCACCCGCCCTATCCAATCCATCGCGCCGCTCGATCCACGGCGCGCAACTCGATCCACGGCGCGCAAAGAGGTATGACTTGATCCAGACCGCTCCCCCCAAGTCCGACGGCCGCCACGCGGCTCCTTCGCGCGAGTCCCGTTCGTCGATCCCGGCCCCGTACACCCTCGCCGCCTTCCTCCTTGGCGCCGTCGCCGCCCTTGGCATCGGCTTCGTCGTCGGTGTCGGACGCCCTGCCGCCATCACGAGCGCCGCTTCGATCGCCCAGACGGACGCCCCCCTCCCGTCGATCATCGGCCAGCTCGGCGGCGCGACACGCGCGGTGGCGCTCGATGACGATCACGCCTACCTTGGCATCGGTCCCCGCCTGCGGATCTACGGCGGCTGCGACAACCCGTTCGAGCACGTGCTCGCCGATACCGCGCCGCTGCCCGGCGTCGTCGAGGACGTCGCGGTGCGCGACGGGATGGCGTACGCCGCTTTGGGCGCCGGCGGGGTCTGGGCGATCGACCTCGCCAACGCGGCCGCGCCGCGGATCGTCGGCCGCGACAGCGCACCGCTCGATTTCGACGGCGTGCCGGTCGAGGCGCACCGCGTGGCCGTCGACCAGCTCGGGCGCCGTTGGGTGGCCACGAACGTCGGCCTCGTCTTCAGCGGCGCCGCGGGCGCGCAGCACCTGAGCGCACCGGACGCCGACGCGCCGCCGGCCGGCGTCAACGACGTCGCAACCGACGGCCTTTATGGCTTCGTCGCCTGGGGCCCGGACGGCCTGCGCGTCTTCTTCGCCGACGCGAACGACCGTGTGTCGCAGGTCGGCAAGGTCGAGCTGGCCGGGGCGCAAGCCGTCGCCGTAGCCGGCCAGATCGCGTGGGTCGCGGACGGGCCGACGCTGCGCGCATTCGACATCCTCGATCCCACGAGCCCCGTCGCCCTCGGCACGCTGACGATCGACGAGGCGGGCGGCGACGGCCGAGCGATCGCGGTCCGCGGCGGGACGGTCTTCGTGGCGTTCGCCAAGGCGCCGTCCGCCACCGTCGCCCTGGCGGCGATCGACGGCAGCGACCCGTTCCACCCGCGCCTGGTCCAAACGGAAGTCTGGCCGACGACGCTGGCGCAGATCGACGACGGGACGATCGGCGGCCTCGGCCTCGGCGTCGCGGCGAACGCGCGCTGGGCGGTGATCGGCGGCGACACGCTCGGCCAGCGCCCCGTCGAGATCGACCGCTGGCTGGACGGCGACCGGACGGGGTTCGCCGCGCCGGCCACCGAGGCGGTGCTGCCGCTCGGGCTGCGCACGCGGACCGACACGCCGGCTGCCTGGCTGGCGTGCGGCCGCGACGGCGTCGTGCCGATGGCCGTGCTCGGCGAGGACGCCAACGGCAGCCAAGCCTACATGGTCCGCACCGTCGGCCTTGCGCTCGACGTCGCCGTTCAGGACGTCGCGCCGCTTGCCCCGCCCGGGAAGCCGTATGGCCGCTATGCCCTCGTGGCGGCCGGGCGGCCACGCGTCGTCGGGCTGGAGCCGGTGCCCGGCGTCGGCGAGCAGCTCCTCGTGCGCAGCAGCATCGACACCCTGCCGTTCACGGAGCACCTCGCCGTCGTCGGCGACGTGGGCGTGACGGTCGACGGGGTGTTCGGCTTCGCCGTGATCGACGTGGCGGATCCGCTGGCGCCCGTCCTGTCCGCGACGCTGATCCTCACGGACACGTTCGGCGTACCGCTCGTCGCCCGCGACATCGCCGTCGATCCGGGCGGCAAGCGCCGGGCCGCGATCGCCGCCGGCACTGCGGTCACCGTCGTCGACTTCAGCCGCCGCGACCAGCCGCGCGTCCTGGGCGTCGCCGCGGCCACCGGCGCCGCCGCGATCGCGTGGGACGTCGACCGCCTCTGGGTGGCCACCGACGCCGGCCGGCTGGAAGCGTTCTCCCTGGACGATGTCGGCGCGCCGCAACGGACGGCGACGTCGATCGCGCTGCCGACCTTCGCGACGGACATCGCTGTGCGCGGCGGAACGCTGTACGCAGGGCTCGGCGCCGCGGGCGTCGCCGTCTACGACGTCAGCCAAGCGCAGCCCAGGCGCGTGGGCATCGTCGACACGCCCGGCTGGTCGAGCGGCATCGACATCGACGTCGACGGCCGCGTCTGGTCCGCCGAGCGCGGGGCGGGCGCCGTCGTGCTCGACACGCCGCCCGACGGCCCGCTGCCAACGTTGGAACCGACGGCCGTTCCCGCCGTGCCCACCGCCTGTCCGCGCCCCGTCGTGGCGCGCGTGTGGCTGCCGTTTGGGGCACGCCACTGAG
>JBDTSC010000107.1:0-10827 GCA_039931375.1 Ardenticatenales bacterium | reverse complement strand
TGGATACAACAACCGGGTCCACGATACAAGACCGATCCAGGCAGCATGGCCGGATACTGGGATCGACCGGTACTTCCGATTGGGGGGGTCCAGGGGGGGTGAAATCCCTCCCTGGCCGGGGTGCAGGGGCCAGGTGGCCCCTGCTTAATGCACGAGCTCAGGCGCTCCGCCTCCCGCGCCCCGGCCCTGCGGCTCTGCACGCCCTCGATCCTGCGCCTCTACACGCCCTCGGCCCTGCGGCCCTGCGCCCCTGCACGCCTTGTCCAAGCCTCCCGAACCGCCACCCGCTACAATGCCCCCGAATCGGAGGCCCCCATGCCAATGTCCAACTCAAGTGCTTCACGTGTGCTGGCCATGACCGTTTTCGCCGCGACCCTCGCCGCCGCCTTCGCCCGGACGGCGCGCGCGCAGGCGCCCGCCGTCCCCGAGTTCGGCCTGCCGGGCGCCCGCGCGCTTCGCGTCATCGGCGACAAGGCGGATGGCCTCTCGGAGCCGCGGGACCTGGCGTTCAACCCCGGCCGGCCGTACGAGCTCTGGACGGTGAACCGCGCGACGGACGGGACCGTGATGTTCACGAACCCGGGCACGGCCGCCGAGCGGGTGGACGTGCGGGTCGACAAGTTCCACAACCACTTCATGGAAGAGGTCTCGAGCATCGACTTCGGGGACTACGGCAACTTCGCGACGTGCCAGGAGTCCCGCAACACGTACGACCATCAGTCGCAGGCGAACGACTTCATGGGGCCGACGCTTTGGACGGCGGACCTGAACATCTACGCCCGCGTGAACCAGAACGTGTCCTTGGACGCCCTGCTCCGCTCCCACCAGCCCGTCGACCCGTCCCTGACGTTCGGCTTCGCCGCGCCGGCCGGCAAATCGTTCGCGTGCCGGCCTGGCGAGGACCCGTCGCGCGTCCTGCGGCCGGAAGACATCGACCAGGGCCGCAACCCCAAGCTCGGCAGCCACATCGACATGCTCCACCAGAGCCCGAACTGCATGGGCATCGTGCACGAGACCGGCAACGCCTATTGGGTCTTCGACGGCCTGCACGGGCACCTGGTGCGCTACGACTTCGCGGTGGACCACGGCCCGGGCTGGGACGACCACTCGGACGGGATCGTCCGTCGTTATGTCGACGCCAAGGTTACCTACGTGGCGGACGTGCCCGGCCATCTGGCGCTCGACAAGGCCAGCGGCTGGCTGTACGCCGCCGATCCGGGCGGCGGACGCGTGATCCGGCTGAAGATCGACAGCGGCCACCGGGCGCAGACGGTGGAGCCGGACAACGAGCCGCTGGCGGAGCTGTCCACGTGGCGCGGCGCGACGGTCGAGGTCATCGCGACGGGCCTGCGCCAGCCGTCCGGCCTCGCGCTGCACGACGGGCGGCTGTTCGTCGGCGAGGCGAAGACCGGCGTAATCGTGGCCTACGACACCGCCACCAAAGCGGAGCTGGGGCGATTGGACACGGACGCGTCCCTCCTGGCGGGCCTCGAGGTCGGGCCGGACGATCGCCTGTACTTCGTCGACACGAACGCGGACCGGCTCGTGCGCGTCGATCCGGACGCGAGCCAGCCGTACGAGCCGCCGCCCGTGACGGCCGTCCCGTCGTTCACGCCAAGCGTGGTGCCGACGCGGACGCCGCCCGGCTTCCGGCCGACGCTGACGCCGCGAAGCTCCGGCACCCTCGAGGCCACCCCCACCGTCGGTCCGACGCCGACGCCCTCCGCGACGCTCGAACCCACCGCGACGCCGACCGCCACCGAAACCGCCACGCCGACGGACACGCCGACCCCGACCGCCACCGCGACCCCGACCGCGTCGCCGACGCCGTCGCGCTGGTACACGTACGCGCCGTATCTCGTGCGGGACGTGCGGCGGTGAGCGTGCACGAATCGGCAACCCCGTCGTCGACCTCATCGACCTCGTCGACTTCGCACGCCGCGCAGAGCGCGCCGCGTGTCCCCGGCCACTGGCTGCTCGGTTGCCTGCCGGAGTTCCGGCGGGACGCGCTGGCCTACTACCAGCGCTGCCATGCGCGGTACGGCGACGTGTTCGAGGTGCGCTTCGCGTTCAAGCGGGTCCTGACGATCGCCCACCCGGACGGCATCCAGCGCGTGCTCCAGCGCAACCACCTGAACTACCACCGCGCGCCGTTCATCAACCGGCTGTTCATCCGCCTGACCGGCCTCAACTTGTTTACGCTGGACGGCCCGTCCTGGCTGAACGAACGGCGGATGCTCCAGCCCGCGTTCCACCGGCAGCGGATCCACGCCTTCGGCGACGCGATGGTCGCCTCGGCGCTGCGCCTGCTGGACGACTGGCGCGCGGCCGCGGCGGGCGGGACCACGACGCTGGACGTGCAGGCCGAGATGCGACGCGTGACGATGGCGATCATCGGACGCACCCTGTTCTCGGTGGACTTCTACGGCGACGCGGCCGAGCTGGGCGCGGCGATGTTCGCGACGACGGACTACTTCGAGTACGGCTCCCGCCACCTCCTGGCCCCACCGGCCTGGGTCCCAACGCGGCGCAACCGCGACCTCGCCCGCGCCCAAGCGGTGCTGGCGACGCGGATGCAGGCGCTGATCGACGCGCGCCGCACCAGCGGGCTGGAGAAGGACGATTTCCTGGGTCTGCTGCTGGCCCTGCGCGACGCGGACACGGGCGAGGCGATGACCGATGTTCAGCTGCGCAGCGAGCTGGTCATCATGTTCGGCGCCGGCCACGAGACCACCTCGAACACCCTCACCTGGGCCTGGCACCTGCTGACCGCGCATGAGACCGTCCGCGACACACTGCGCGAAGAGCTGGCGCGCGTCGTCGGCGACCGCCCGCCGACGATGGACGATCTGCCCCACCTGCCCTACCTGAGGGCGGTCGTCGACGAGACGCTGCGCCTCTACCCACCCGCGTGGGCGATGTCGCGCCAGGCGGTCGCCGACGACGAGGTCCTCGGGTGCCGCGTGCCGGCCGGCACGCCGATCACGCTGCTGCCGTACCTGGTCCACCACGACCCGCGTTTCTGGGACGAGCCCGAGGCGTTCCGGCCCGAGCGGTTCCTGGACGGCGGCATCGACGGCGACGCGCGTGCCGTCGACCGTGATACGAGTGCTGTCACGGGTGACGAGACCGCCGTCGATGGCCGCCCCGTGCGCCACCCGTTCGCCTACCTGCCCTTCGGCGGCGGCCCCCGCAAGTGCATCGGCGAGCAGTTCGCGCTGGCCGAGGCGCAGCTGATCCTCGCGACGCTTCTGCCGCACGTAACGATGACGCGGCCGGGTGGGGACGGCGGCGCCGGACAAGGCGTCGCGATGGACACCGGGTTCACGATGAAGGTGGCTGGGGGCTTGCGGATGGGCGTGCGGGTGGCGTGACGACGGCGGCCAGCCGGATTGACCATCTCCCCGACCAAGCTACCATCGCCGTACCAGCGCGAGGTCGCCGAACTGCGAGAGGGAGGTCCTCATGCCACGCGAACGCACCGACCCGCCGCTCAGCCCACCGATCGAACGGCCGCCCTGCAACATCGTGATGAAGGGCGGGATCACGAGCGGCGTGGTCTACCCGCTGACGGTGGTGGAGCTGTCCAAGAAGTACCGCTTCGCCGGCATCGGCGGGACGTCCGCCGGGGCGATCGCGGCGTCGCTCACGGCGGCCGCGGAGCTCGGGCGCGCAAGCGGGGGCTTCGACAAGCTGTCGGCGGTGGCCGCGGACCTGCCGAAGATCATGCGCTCGCTCTTCCAGCCCAGCCCTCGGTACAGGCGGCTGTTCGAACTGCTCATGGGCCTGGCGCCGGAGCGATCCGCCTGGCGGAAGGCGGTCCGGGTCGTCGCCGGCTCGTCGGTGGCCTATCCGGTCCCGTTCGCGCTCGGGATCCTGCCGGCGCTTGTGCTGGTCGCGGCGGGCTGGCTGCTCCGGTCGCCGGCGCTGGCGTTCGTGGCGGCGCCGCTCGCGCTGGCTCTCTTTCTGCCGCTGGCCCTTGCGCTGCGCGTCCATCGCTTCCTCACGCGCGAGCTGCCGCGAAGCGACTTCGGCCTGTGCCCCGGCGTCCGCCAGCCGTGGGCGATGAGCGACGGGCTGATCGACTGGCTCGCCGACCTGCTGGACGACGTGGCGGGGCTGCCGCGCGGCGTGGACGGCCGGCCGGTGAAGCCGCTCACGTTCGGCGACCTCAACGGTCCGGACCCCGCGCACCCGGTCATCGACCTCCAGATGTTCACGACGTGCCTGTCCACCGGGCGGCCGCATGTGATGCCCACGGACCTGAACGTGTTCCTGTTCGATCCCGCCGAGATGCGCGCGCTGTTTCCGGAGCGCATCGTGCGGTGGATGGTCGATCACTCCAAGTCGTTCGAGGGTGACCCTAGGCTGCGCTATCTGCCATCGCGCGAGCACCTGCCGGTGGTCGTGCCCGTGCGGATGAGCCTTTCGTTCCCGTTCCTGTTCCCGACGGTGCCGCTGTGGATGCGCGACCGCACGCTCACCGACCCGGCCCAGCAGGCAAAGCCGCGGCGCCTGCGGTTCGCGGACGGCGGCATGTGCAGCAATTTGCCGCTGCAGTTGTTCGACCACCTGTGGCCGCTGTGCCCGACGTTCGCGGTGGCGCTCGACCCGTTCAGCCCGGACCGGCACCGGGCGGCGGACGGCACGGACGTGCGGGTGAAGCTCCAATCCCGCTCGCGAGCCGGCATCCTCCTGCCCGTCGTGCCGATCGACACGCTCGGCGCCTTCATCGGCAGCATGCTCGGGACGATGCAGAACTGGCAGGACCACCTGCAGGCGACGCTGCCCGGCTACCGCGAGCGGATGATCCGCGTGCGCCTGAAGGACGACGAGGGCGGCATGAACCTGGACATGGACCCGGTGGTCATCGCGCACCTCGGCGACCTCGGACGCCAAGCCGGCATCGCGCTGGCCACCGAGTTCGACTGGCCGGCGCACCGCTGGATCCGCGCCATCTCCGCGCTCGATCGCCTCTCGGGCGCCCTCACGGCGCTCGATGCGGATACGATCGCGTTCATCAGGGCCCGCAACGCCTTGTCGCCCCCCAACGCGCAGACCAAGGCGTGGCAGACCGGCGCCGTCGCCGCGATGGACGCGCTCGTGGCGTGGCGGGCGGCGAACACGGCATCGCTCGCGCCGCCGAAGCCGCCGCGGCCGTTGCCGCAGATGCGGATGATGCCGCGGCCGTAGGGGGATGGGCTGTCGGCCCGGTGCGTCGATAGAGCGGCGTTTCGTCCAAGGTCGTCCCCCGTCCTTCCCGCCAAGGGGTTTGGCGGTAGCGGGCTGATGGCCAAGCCTTCTGTCGCGGCCCGCGCTCGCGCCAGACCCGGTCGCCCATCGGCCGGGCTGGCGCGAGCGCCCTGGCGATCGCTGTACCGGCTCTCTACCGAACAGGCCTGACGATGCGCACGACATACGGCAGGTAGATCAACCCACCGCCTCCGCCCGTCGGCGTCGCGCCACCAGGCGTTGCCGACCCGACCGGCGTTCCCGCCGTTGGCGAAGCGGTTGGACCGCCCGGCGTGGTCACGGGCGTCGGCGCAAGCTCGGTCGCCGTACCCTTGGCCGTGCCCGTGGGCGGCGGCGTTTCGCTCGTGGGCGTCGTCGCACCCCGCGTCGCGGTCGGCGCCTCGGTACCCACGCCCGTCGCGTCCGGCGTCGGGGTGGCCGACGGCGTCACCGTCGTCGGCGCGACGCTGGTCGTCGCGTCTGTCGCGGACGCCGTCGGCGTCGTCGTCGGCGCGGCAACGGCTCCGACGGCCACGGCATAGATGTCGCCGGCGTCCGAGCCCTCGCGCCCCTCGGCGACCACCAGGAACCCATCGCCGTCGGACGCCAACGCCGCGCCACGCGCGCGCCGCGCGAACGTCATCGCCGTCGCCACCGCCTCCGGCGCGCCCTCGACATCGCCGAGCACGTCGATCGCGGTCTGGCGCGCCCACGCCACGCTGATGCGGCCGTCCGTCATCGCCAGCGCCGGGCTGCCGAGCGTACCCAGCGCGGCCTCCACGAGCGTCCGCGGCTCCGTCCATCCGTCCGCCAGCCGGCGGCTGAAGGCGATCGCGCCGTCGCCCTCGAGCCACGCGATCGCGGGCATGCCCGCGGCGTCCACCGCCATGGCGGCGTCGCTCGATGTCACGGGCACGGAGGACGATACGACCTCCGGCAGGCTCCAGCCCGCCGCCGTGCGCCGGGCGTAGACGATCTCCGCCGGTTGCTCCGGCTCGATCACCTGCGACCACGCCAGGTGCCAGTCGGCGCCCGAGGCGGCGACGGCGGGGTCCTGCCCCTGGGCGTCCGGCACCGGGCCGCTCGACCAGCCGGCCCCGGCCGGTTTGCTGGCGGCGACGATCTGCGGACCGTCCGCCGTCAGCTCCGTCCAGACCACGAACAAGCCGCCGTCGTCGCGCGCGGCGATCGCCGGCCCGATCGAGTCCGTCGTCGTGCCCGAGAGGTTCTCCGGCAGGCTCCACGCGCCTTGGGCAAGCGTGCTGGAGAAGATCTCGAAGTTGTCGTCGACCAGGCTGAACCCGGACCACACCACGTGGTATGCGCCGTCCGAGCGTACGGCGACGGCGGGCGAGGCGCCGCTCGCGCCCGGCAGCGACGCCGCGGGCAGCCAGGCGCCGGCAATCCGACGGGCGAACCAGAGCTGCTCCCCCTCCGACCACACGACGAGCGCGTCGGCGCCGCGCACGGCCACCGACGGGTCCTCGGATGGGCCGACGGTTTGGGAGAGGTTCGTCGGCCCGTCCGCCAGCGCCGACGACGCGAACATCAAGCCGACTCCGAGGAAGAAAAAGATGCCCGACGCGAGCAATACCTGTGCGACGCGACCGCGCGATGTGGTCCGCTCCCCTGGGACCGCCGAGCTCAAGCTCGGCCCTGACGAATCACTCCCTCGATACATGGCGGTCGGGAATAGGACGCAAAGGGCGGCACAACGTCCCTTGCGGAAACCCCATGCCGCCCCGCGTCGCGCCGGGGCGCGCACGCCCCGCCTAATTCCGCTTGACGCGCAGCTGCTTGGCCAGGAGCGATCCGTCCACTTGGACGGTCGCCGTGCCGTCCACCTCGCGGCCGATGAGCAACGCGCTCACCACCAGGCCGACGATGTGCGTGTCGGCGCCGATCGTGATCACCGTCACCGTCCCGTCGTGCGTGATGGACCAGACGGTACCGTCGGCGCTGACCGCCGTGATCTCGCCCTCGATCCGCACCACGTCCTTCGCGTGCTCACCACCCGGCGACGACGGGGCGCCGAGCACCTTGATCTTCTCCGCGGTCAGCACGACGTTGCCGTCCGCGTCCGTCGTCCGCGTGGCGCGCAGCGCGACGCGCGCGCCGTCCGCCAGATCGCCCTCGACCTCGGTGTCCGGCGTCACGACCACCTCGTGGGCGCCGCCGTCCGTCTGGATCGTCAGGGTGTATGTGCCGGCCGCGTCGACGGGAACGCCGGATACCGTGCCCGTCAGCTCGACGCGCGCGCGGTCGTGGTCGTCGCCCTCGTCATCGTCCTCGTTGTGCTTCGCTTTCAGCTCGATGTTCTTGGCGATCCAGCCGCTGTCCGCGGCGCGGGCCTCGAAGCACGCGCGCATCCCGACCGCGGGGTCCACGCGCGGCGGCGTGATCCGCGTGTCCGCCGTGACGCCGATCGTGTAGTCCGCCACGTCCGACACGTGGAAGGTCCAGTCGCCGATGGTCCCGCCGTCCGGCAGCGCGCTGATCGTGCCGCAGGCATGCAGCGGCCGGGTCTCGGGCTGCGGATGGACGCGGAGCACGATCGACAGGGCCAGGAAGGCGCCGCCGTCCACGGCCGGCCGAAGGGCGACCACGCGGGCCCTGACGTCCACGGCCGGCTGCGCGCCCGGCGGGGCGATGCGCGTCGTGTCCGACAGGGCGACCGTGACGTCGTCCGCCGGATCGTCGTCCCGCTCGCCGCGGTCCAGGGTCAACTCGGCGCCGGTGGTCGTGGTGGTGACGCCCGTGATCACGCCGTTCAAGACCACGCGATGGGTGGTCGGACGGTCGTGCTCCTTGGCGAACGCGGTCGAGGTCAGGCCCAGAGCCAGGGCCAGGGCGGTCGTGAACACGGTCACGACGGAGGTTCTGCTGAGGTGCATGGGGGAACTCCTGCGGGGGGAAGCCAACGGGTCAAACGTTGCCAAACGATTTGTGCGCGGGGGGCCGCGACATGGAATAGGACGCGGGGGGAAGGGCGCGGGATACTACGGCGCGAGCGGCTCGGCGAACGGAGAGAGGTGCACCCGACGTCATCGCACGGCAGCGGGCAGCGGCGGGCAGTGACCTGCGACGCCTTGCCCCGCACCGTCGTCCGACTATCCTACGGTCTCGCCGTCGCCCGCGCCCTGGAGCCCACCCGTGCCGACCCCCGCCGCGCCCACGCCGCCTACCACGCACCGCCCGGCCCGCCCCTGGCCCGCCGACGGCGCCCCCAACGCCCTGCGCCCCATCAAGGTCGTCGTCCTCGGCGCCGGACCGGGCGGACTGTACGCGGCGCTGCTGCTCAAGGCGATCGACCCACGGCACGACGTGACCGTCGTGGAGCGGAACGCGGCCGCTGAGACGTTCGGGTTTGGGGTCGTGTTCTCGGCCGAGACGCTCGGGACGCTGGCGGAGGCGGACCCGGAGAGCTACGCCGCGGTCGAGGCGCGCTTTCGGTACTGGGACGACATCGACGTGCACGTCGGCGGGCAGGTGGTGACCAGCACCGGGCACGGGTTCTGCGGGCTGGCGCGGCGCGAGCTGCTGGTCATCCTCCAAGAGCGCTGCCGGGAACTGGGCGTCCGCCTCGAGTTCGGGCGGGATGTCGAGGACGTCGACGCCTTCATCCGCCAGGCCACGCGCGATGGCGCGGACCTGATCATCGCCGCGGACGGCGCGAACAGCCGCGTGCGCGAGGCGCGCAAGGACGTCTTCGGCCCGACGCTCAGCTGGGGCGCGTGCCGCTTCACGTGGCTGGGCACGCCGCGGCCGATGACGGCGTTCACGTTTCTCTTCAAGGAGACGGAGTGGGGCCTCTTCCAGGCGCACGCGTACCCGTTCGACGAGGAGCTTGGCACGTTCATCATCGAGTGCCACGAGGACACGTGGCGCCGCGCCGGGCTGGATGAGGCCGATGAGGCGGCCACGGTGGCCTTCGGCGAGGCGCTCTTCGCGGACTGGCTGGGCGGCCATCCGCTGATCACGAACCGCTCGATCTGGCGCACCTTCCCGACGATCGCCCTGCGCCAGTGGTACGACGGCAACGTCGTGATCCTGGGCGATGCGGCGCACACGGCGCACTTTTCGATCGGCAGCGGCACGAAGCTGGCGATGGAGAGCGCGATCGCGCTCGTCGACGCGCTGTGCCGCGTGGGGGTGGACGGGCCGCGCGGCGTGACGGGGGCGCTGGAGGGCTATGAGGACGATCGCTGGGTGGACGTCGCGCGGACCCAGAAGGTGGCGCGCACGAGCCAGACGTGGTTCGAGGAGACGGCGCGCCACATCGACCAGCCGCCCGTGCGATTCGCGTTCGACCTGCTGACGCGCTCCAAGCAGATCACGTACGACAACCTGGCGCGCCGGGACGAGGACTTCATCGGCCGCGTCAAGGAGACGTTCGGCACAGTAGAAGGCGCCCCGACCGCGCTGGACGGCGCGCCGCTGACGCCGATCTTCGCGCCGCTCACGCTGCGCGGCCTCACCCTCGTCAACCGCGTCGTCGTCTCGCCGATGTGCCAGTACATGAGCGCGGACGGGCTGCCGGACGACTGGCACCTGGTGCATCTGGGCAGCCGGGCCGTGGGCGGGGCGGGGCTGATCATCACCGAGATGACGGACATCTCGCCGGAGGCCCGCATCAGCCCTGGTTGCTGCGGGATGTGGAGCGACCGGCACGCGGGTGCGTGGCGCAGGATCACGGACTTCGTCCACGCCCACAGCCAGGCCGCGATCGCCCTACAGCTGGCGCACGCCGGCCAGAAAGGCTCGACGCGCCTGGGCTGGGAGGGCTACGACGAGCCGCTGCCCGCGGGCAACTGGCCGATCGTGTCCGCCTCCGCCGTGCCCTACTTCCCCTTCAGCCAGGTCCCGCGCCCGATGACCCGCGCCGACATGGACGCCGTGACCGGCGATTTTGTCACCGCGGCGCGGCTGGCCGTGGACGCGGGCTTCGACATGCTCGAGCTGCACTGCGCGCACGGCTACCTGCTCTCGGCGTTCCTATCGCCCCTCTCGAACCGGCGCACCGACGAGTACGGCGGCGAGTTGGCGAACCGCCTGCGCTATCCCCTCGAGGTCTTCGCCGCCGTCCGCGCCGTCTGGCCCGCCGACCGGCCGATGAGCGTGCGCATCTCCGCCTCCGACTGGGTCGAGGGCGGCAACGACGCGGACGACGCGGTGGCGATCGCCCACGCCTTCGCGGCGCACGGCTGCGACGTGATCGACGTCTCGGCCGGCCAGACCTCACCGTACGCGCAGCCCGACTACGGGCGCATGTTCCAGGTCCCGTTCGCGGAGCGGATCAAGGACGAGGTCGGCGTGAAGGTGATGACGGTCGGCGCGATTCAAAGTGCGGACCACGCGAACACCGTCCTGGCCGCCGGCCGCGCCGACCTGTGCGCGATGGCCCGGCCGCACCTGGCGGACCCGTACCTCACGCTCCACGCCGCCGCCAAGTACGGCCACACGGACCAGTGGTGGCCGGCGCCCTACCTGGGCGTCCGGCCGCGTCCGGCGCGGCGGGCGTATTCGCGGGCGAGGGAGCGGGAGCGGGAGGGGTTGCCGGGCAGGGACGCTGGCGGCTGATGAACATTGCGTATC
>JBDTSC010000106.1:0-10859 GCA_039931375.1 Ardenticatenales bacterium | reverse complement strand
GCCACGGACGACTTGCCGGCCCCCGATCCGCCGCGAACGAGCACCGCGACACCATCCACCACGACCGCAGCGGCGTGGATCGCCAACAGCCCCCGCCTCGTCGCGAGGCGCCAGAGGGGGGATTCCAGAAGAATGCGACGCGTGCGATCCGCTGAAGTACGCTCCGGCACCCACGTCGTCGCCGTCCGGTGCGCCAGATCCGCCATGACGAGCCCCCCGGCGCCGTCGAAGGCGCAGAAGTGGTCGCCGTCCTCGCGCAGCACCGGACGGCTCGCGGCGAATTCCCCGGCTCCGACCGGCCATCCGTCGCCGCCGGGCGGAGGTCCCGCGATCAGGCGGAAGTGCAAGTCCGCGCCGGATTGGTCATCGGCCTCATCGGCCTCATCGGCCTCACCGGATGGCCTGGTCGCCCCGGTCATGGCGCCGCCGTGCGGCAGCGATGGGCCGAATGCCTCCGCCGCGAGCGTCAGGAGCCATTCGGCGTTCGCGGACACGGCGACTTCCAGTCCAAGAATGCGATGACGCGCCGATCGCTCCGGCCCCGAGCGGGCCCAGAGTGGATCCGGCCGCTCGTCGCGCCAGTTACCGGTGGGCGGGCCCGGCGGCGGAGTCAAGGTCGATCTCGCCTGACCGGTTGATCCGTCCGGATCGACACGGCGTCCCCCTGGTCGATCCAGACGCGGCGGGTCAACGGTGCGATTCGCTGCGCGGTCGTGCCGATCTCCGAGGCGTGCGACAGCAAGTGGATCCACCGCTCCGCACAGCGCGTCCGGTCGAATTCGGCCGCCACCGTGTCGCGATCCGCACTCCGCGCTTCGATCGGCGCGGCCGCCGCGTCCAGCGCGTCCTCCATCGCCGCGGCGAGGGCGGCAACATCGCCTTCTTGTACGACGCGGCACGGGCCGGGCAGCGCACCGGCCACGCCGACGGCCGTCGTGGCGACGGGGAGGCCAAGGCACGCGGCTTCGATCAGTGCGATCCCTTGCGCCTCGTGCCGGCTAGCGTGCACGAACGCGTGCGCGCTCAAGAACGGCACGTGCGCCACTACCGGTGGCACCCAGCCCCAGTACCGGACGTGTTGGGCGACTCCAAGCCGGGCGGCCAACGCCCGCGTCGCGCCCAGCGTCTCGCCCGCGCCCACGAGATCGAGGCGCACCGCGCGACGCGCGCAGAGCGCCGCGAACGCCTCCAGTAGGGTGGCGTGGTCCTTGACCGGCCGCAAGTCGCTGACGGCCACCAGACACGCCCGCTGCCCAACGGGTTCGCCCGACGACGCGTCCGCCAGTCGGCGCGGCTCGAGCGCCCGCCAGCGGGCCGTGTCGATCCCGAGCGGCGCGACGTGCACACGGCCACGCGCGCTCGACCGTAGCCACTCGCCGGCCCGCACCGCCATCGCCTTCGTGCCGGTTGTAATGACCGACGCGCGACGCATCGCCAGCGCCACCATCGCGCGCTCGACGACGTGGCAGCCCGAGCCGTAGCCGATCGGGCGCAGGCAGACGAGCTCTCCGCCCGCGACGTGTACGTGCAGCGGCCGGCCGATCCGAGCGGCGGCCAACGCGGCGACAAACCCGGCCTCACCGGCCTGGAACGCGCACACGGCGTCGAACGGCCGTGCGCGATGGTCCTCTTGAAGGGCCGAGATCGCCGAGCGCCACAAGAAAGGGCTGCGGCGAAGGCGCACCATGCCGTGCCCGAGCGGCACGATCCGTGCGCCGTCCAGCGAGAACGGCGCACCGAGGGCGGGCCGGCGCAGCGGATACAGCGTGACATCCGCCATGGCAGCCAGCGCCGTAACCATGTCCCGCCACACCGGTACGAACGGATCGTCCGCCCGCGTGTGGTACGCCGCCGTAACGATCGCGATCCGCATCTTCGGCGCCGCGAGCCGCTCGCCGTCTACGCGGACCAACACCGCCGCTCGCGCGCTACGGCGCTGCGGACGACGGCAGCGCGGCGTTCGCCTGCATCTCGTCGCTGGGCGGCGCGGCCGGCGGTCCGATCAGGGTGAGCGCGCCCGTCGGGCTGTAGCGGCTGTTGAACGCGTCCACGCGATCCGGCTGGCCCGGCGCACGGACGATGCGGCGGACCAGTACGGAGGCGCCGTTCCGCGCGAGCTCCTTGCTCTCGCTGGCGCCCGGCGCCAGCGTCGGGTCGACCTCGACGCGCGGGGCGGGCGGCGGCGTGATGTTCGTGGTGAACGGCCCCTCCATCGCGATCTCGCGGTCCGGCTTCGTGCCGTACAGGCGGAAGGTGAGCGTCATCGCCCGCGGGTTCGGAACGGATTCGATGAGCAGCGCATGCCCCGTGTCGTTGCGGAACTTCAGGTCGACGACCGGGCTGTAGACCGTCGCGTCCAGCCCCGGTCCGGAATGCTGCTCGTAGTAGCCGACCCGGTAGCCGTGCGCCCAGCGCTCGACGACGGGCAATCCGGCCCAGAACGCCGTGCGGAACAACGTCGTCGAGACTTGGCAGACCCCGCCGCCGATGCCGTCCGCCGTCGCGCCATCGAGGATGATCAGCGTCTTTTGGTAGCCCTCTTCGGCCGAAACGTCGCCGAGGTACTCGTCGAACGAGAATACGCTGTCGGCTGGGATCACGATCCCGTCGAACTTCGAAGCGGCGATCCGCACGTTCGTGACGCGCCCCGCAGCCGACCCGACATAATAACTGGTGTTCTCGGCCACCAGCTCGCGGATGCCCAGCGCCTCCGCGTCCACCGTGTTCGTGATCGGGGGCGGGGAGCGGTCGACGGCGACCTCCACCTCGCGGGCGCCGTTCGCCTTCAACGCGAGCACGCGATCGGCGGTGCGCGGGATGTTCAAGCGCACCCCATCGGCGGCGGGGACGGTGACGGCGAGGCGCCTCGTCTCGGGATCGAATCGAAAGCGCGGCGCGCGGGCGGTCTGCGACACGGCCTCGGTCACCGGCGCGAGCACCGCCGCCCACCGATCCTGGTCCATCGCGAGGTGGACGCTCCCGCCCTTGGTGACGACGGTCATCGCGCTGACCAACGACTCCGGCGTGATCGTCCAGCGCTCCGGGCCGCTCGTCACGTCAACGGGCGCAGCGGCCAGCACGCGCGCCCGCTCCAAGGCCGGCGCGAGGTCCGTCACGACCGGGTGCTCGACGCGCACGGGCAGCGCCGCGGTGATCGGCCAAGCGCCCGCGACGGCCAGATCGGCCAGCTGCGCCGCGGCGGCATCGACGGTGAGCGTGCGGCCGTCCACGGCGTCCGTGGCCGTCACTCCGGTCGGTTCGAGCGCGAGGCGCGCATCGAGCGCCGGGCGGTCGAACCCGTGCGCGAAGTCCGTCAGCTCCCGCGCCAGGCGGTCGCGGTCCAGGCGCACGATCGGCGTCACACCGACGCCGCCGAAGCGGGAGCGCAGCAACGCCGCCAGCTGCGCCGGCCGCGAGCCGGCCCGGCCGACGGCGAACGCGCCGTCCAGCGTGGCCGTGATGTCGAGTTGGATCGCCGCATCGGACAACACCGTCGTGCGATCATCCGCCGTAACCGATGCCGCCGCCGCCGGATCCAAACCGGCGGCCTTCAGCCGCAGCTGGGCGGCGGCGCGATCCAGCCCGCCGACGTTCACCACGCCGACGCGCACGCCCGGCAGGATGTGCTCCGACCAGCGCCAGCGGTACGCCGCCGGTACGACCAGAACGGTCAACACAAGGCAAAGGCCGAGGATCCACCAACCCTGTCGGCGGGCAGTGGTCGTCGCGTCCGTCTGGAGGGGCGTTCGAAGGTCCGTCACGGGGAGTCCTCAGGGCGATAATATGCGGCGGCGATATGCGGCGGTGATATGCGGCGGTGATATGCGGCGGTGATATGCGGCGGCGATGTCGACAGCGATATCGGACAGCGTTAGTCTACGGACCGCTCGGCGGCCCCGCAAGTCCGACGACCGTCGTCGCGCGCCTGGCCGCCGCCAGCGCGGCGCCGCTGCGCACGACGACGCGCACCGCCTCCAGATCGACGTGCAGCGCGCGGTCGAAGCCCGGCGGCGGGATCGTGCGGGACAGGCGCGCGACGGCCGCGGCCACGCCGGCGCCCGGCGTCCCGTCGCCGCGCGACATCCGCAGCCGGATGGCCTGGCACGCCGTGAGCAGCTCGACGGCGATCACGTCGCTGGCGTGGTCCAGGATCATGCGCGCGTGGAGCGCGGCGTTCATGCTCATCGCCACGTGGTCCTCCTGGCCGGCGGACGACGGGATCGAGTCCACGCTGTCCGGGTGCGCCAGGGTCTTGCAGGCCGAAACGTGCGAGGCCGCCAGGTACTGCGGGATCATCAAGCCGCTGTTGAGCCCCTCGACGCCGCTGTCGGGCGGGACGACGAAGAGCGGCAGCGAGAGCGAGCGCCGTGCTTCGTCGTCGAAACGGTAGTCCGTGAGCTTGTAGGTCCGGCGCTCCGATTGGCTGGCGACGTCCGTGACCACGATCTTCAGCAGGTCGAGCCCGTAGCCAAGCGGCGCGCCGTGGAAGTTGCCGCCGCTGACCGCCTTCGTCGGCCGCTCCAGCTCGACGAAGATCAACGGGTTGTCGACGGCCGCGTTGATCTCGCATTCCACGATCCCCTTCACCCAGCGAATCGCCTCGGCCGCCGCGCCGATGACCTGCGGCCCGCACCGGATCGAGTACGGATCCTGCGGCGGCACGCGCACCGGGTCATGGTCCGCGTCGCCGGCGTCCAGCAGCGTCGAGCCGGCGGTCAGCGACAGCACCCGCGCGGCCGTCCCACGCGGGCCCTCGAACCCCCTCGCATCGTGAATGCCCGGCAGGAACGCGTCGCGAAAGCCGCGCGCGGCCTCGAGCGTCATCGCCAGCGCCAGCTGCGCATGGGCGATGAGCTGCTCGGCGTCGTGCACCGCCAGCGCCGCCAGCGCCGCCGTGACGGTCGCGCCGTTCGTCAGCGCGAGGCCCTCCTTCGCGCCGAGCGCGATCTGCCCGCCGACGCTCGCCATCGCCTCGGCCGCCGGCACGCGCCGCCAGAGCCGCGGCCTACCGCTGCGCGGATCGGGCTCGATCCGCAGGTCCGCGCCGCGAAGCGCATGCCCACCGCTCGCCACGCCGCCCGGCCCACCCGTCGGCCCTGGCGACGCGCCGACGCGCACCCAGGCGGGCGCATCGAACGGGTCGACGGGCAGCGCGGGCACGCCGGCCGGCGGCGCCGGCGGGGCGCTGATCGCGAGCGCCAGCGACGCCAGCGGCGCCAGGTCTCCGCTCGCTCCCAGCGAACCCATGGCGTGCATCATCGGCAGCACGCGGCCGTTGAGGAGCGCGATCAGGCGGTTGACGACCGCGATGCGGATGCCGCTGCGGCCGCGCGACAGCTGGGCCGCGCGCACGAACGCAGCGGCGCGCGTCTCGTCCTCGCCCAGCAGCCGCCCGCCGCCGACGGCGTGGCTCACCAGGAGGTTGCGCTGCAGCACGGCGGCCTCGTACGCGCTGCGCAGCGTCTGCCGGCCGGCGAGCGCGCCAAACCCCGTGTTGATGCCGTAGACGCATGGCGTCTCGGGCGCCTCGATCCGCTGGACGACGCCGTCCACCCAATCGGCGGACGCCTGCATCGCCGTCTCGATGGGGCGGTGGTCCGGCGCCGACTCGCGCAACGGCGCGACGGACGACAATCGGCGGGCCACCGCGATCACATCGGCGACGCCCAGCTGCCTCGGATGGCCGTCGGCGCCGGCCAGATCGAACGGTTGGTCCATGTGGCGCGCCCCGGCTGACGAGTACCCCCACGGGGATTCGAACCCCGGTTACCACCTTGAAAGGGTGGTGTCCTAGTCCCCTAGACGATGGGGGCGTTGGGGCCGCGATTCTAGCAGCCGGCGATGCGGCGGGCCAGCCTGTTGTGCACGTCTTGCGCCGGGGAACCGCCGATGTCGCGGACCGACGCTACATTTCCGGCGCATCCTGCGGACCCAGCGCGGCACGCTCGTACTCTCCGTCCGCGTTCTTCACCAGCCGATACAGCTTGTCCGGGCTCGTCACGCGCTGCGTATACAAGATGCCGTCCAGGTGGTCGATCTCGTGCTGGAACACGCGCGCCTCGAAATCGCTGACGTCCAGCTCGATCTGCCGGCCGGATCGATCCAGCGCACGCACCCGAATCGCCACGAAGCGCGGGACGTCGCCGTACAGGCCGGGAATCGACAGGCACGCTTCCTGGTCCTCCTCGATCTCGTCCGAGCGCCAGACGATCTCGGGGTCCGCCATCGCGTGCAGCCGCATCTCCGATTCGGGGTCCTCCGGGTCCGTCGGCACCTCCACGACGATGATCCGCTGCTCGATGCCCACCTGCGGCGCGGCAAGCCCCACGCCCGGCGCGTCGCGCATCGTCTCGACCATGTCGTCCATCAGCGCGCGGACGGTGCGGTCGATCCGCCGGACCTTGTTGGCCGGACGGCGCAGGACGGGGTTGTTGTCCGCGACCGTGACGATCGGCAGGATGGCCATGGCGTGCTCCCAAATCCGTAGCGTGTCCGTCGGTGCTGCATCGCGTCCCCGACGATGGTGCGGCGGCACCGACCCGTCCCTCGCACCCGATGCGCGGTATGCCGGGCGCGATGCCTGATCATGGTAGGGGGATGGTTGTGCGCGGTCAACGGTTGGCGGGACGCGGCCGCGCGGATCGCGTCCGCTGTGCTAGGCTTGCCGCCGTTCGACGCATGGCAGCGGCCCAGCCGACGGTGTCAACCGACAGTGCGGTCCGTGGAGACGACGGGGAGGCAAGATGGGGACCGATGGCTCGATGAACGGTACGCCATCCGGCTCGGCGGGGCGGAACGGGGCGCCGTTCGGCGGCGCTCCGCACGCGCGCCGTTCGCATCCAGATCCGCGCTGCGCGCACGTGCTGCACGCGCCCCCCCGCATCGCGATGCTCAGCGTGCACACGTGCCCGCTGGCGGCGCCGGGCGGCAAGCAGACCGGCGGCATGAACGTCTACGTGCGCGAGTTGATGCGGCAGCTCGGTCGGCGGGGCTTCCTGGTGGACGCGTTCACCCGCTCCGAGAGCGCGGACATCCCGCACGTGCCGGATACGGACCTCGGGCCGAACGTGCGCGTGATCCACATCGTCGCCGGGCCGGAGACGCCCGTGACGCGCGACGAGATCTGGTCGAACGTGGGCGCGTTCGTGGACGGCGTCGAGGCGTTCATTCAGGCGGAACAGGTGCACTACGATCTCTACCACAGCCACTACTGGATGAGCGGCTACGTCGCCGAGAAGTTGCGCAAGGCGCACCCGGCCCCGATCGTCCACATGTTCCACACGCTGGGGGCGATGAAGGATCTGGCCGCCGGCGACGGTCCGTCGACCGAGAATCCCGATCGCATCCCGACCGAGCGCGCGATCATGGGCTACGCCGACGCGCTCGTGGCCGCGACGGAGATCGACATGGAGCACATGGTCGAGTTGTACGGCGCGGATCCCGGTAAGATCGAGATCATCCCGCCAGGCGTCGACCTGGATGTCTTTCGGCCGATGCCGCGGTCCGAGGCGCTGGGCCACCTGCACCGCGACCCGTGCGAGCGGATCATCCTGTTCGTCGGCCGCATGGACCCGATCAAGGGCCTCGACACGTTGATCCGGGCGCTGGGCATCGTCGTCGCGGGTGATCCTTCGCTCAAGGAGAACGCCTGCCTGTGCGTCGTCGGCGGCGACGCCAGCGAGGACCTGCGGCGCGCGGATGTCGAGCTGGGCCGTCTGAACGCCTTGGCCGACTCCCTCGGCCTGGGCCAGCTCGTCCGTTTCATCGGCTCGCTCGGCCAGGACGCGCTGCGCTACTACTACAATGCGGCCGAGGTCGTCGTCGTGCCGTCGCGCTACGAGAGTTTCGGGATGGTCGCGCTCGAGGCGATGGCCTGCGGCACGCCCGTGATCGCCTCGGACGTCGGCGGCCTGTCCACGCTCATCCGCGACGGCCGCACGGGCTTCCTCGTGCCGGACCGCGACCCGGAAGCGCTGGCCGCCAAGCTGCAACCGCTCCTGGCCCTGCCCGAGATCCGCGACACCCTCGGCGAGCACGGCATCGCCACCGCCGAGGCGTACGGGTGGCCGGCGATCGCCGAGCGGGTGGAGGGGTTGTACGGGCGGGTGTGGGCCCAGTGGCTGGCTAGGTGCGCGAACGGGTCTGACGCGTCGGGCGTCGAACCCGTCGAGGGCCTCGCACAAGCCGAACACCGCTGAGGATGCACAGAACGGACACTGCGGCAAGAAGTAGGTTTTCAGGCGACTCGATCATTCCCGTCCAGAGTTCACGTAGGTCGCCGTTGGAAACCGATATTAGCAATATGATTGTCGAATAGCTCGCGCCACCGAATATGAGCAGCCAACCGACGCGATTGGGACGATCCGATCTGTAGATGGGTGGAATGCGGCCGCCGGTCCAATGGCCCGGGTCATACTGGTGATCCTGCCACTCCACGAAGCGCTCGATCTCTGGCGGCTGCGTCGGCGAGGGGTGCAGCCGGTCGATGACGGCTTCACTCGCGCGATCGCCGTCGCCGTCGACGTTGTCGTTACGCATTTCAGCGCGACTGGACACTCTCAGCGCCTGAACTCCGCCAACGCACCCGACAATACCGATTCCGAAGAGGATCCAGCCGACGATCGGCGACTGGCGCACGATCACTTCGCCCGTCGCGAGGCATACCAAGCCCGTCGCAAGCCAGAACGCCCCGACGAACCACGGAGGCACCAATCCACCGTGTGGACGGGCCGACGAACCCGTAAACGGCAACCCAATGCCCCACGCCCGCGACTGTGCGTTCAGGTTGGCGAGCCGGCGTTCACCGGGCGGATGACCCTCGGGATCCGGCTCGGTCAGGCGATCGTGCGACATCGTGGATCCTTCCATGCTCGACGCGTGCAAACGGCGCGTCTGGCGACGTTGACGATGGTGTACTACGCATGGCGGAGGAGGAGGGATTCGAACCCCCGTGCCCTTGCGGGCCATCCGCTTTCAAGGCGGCGCCGATTGGCCTCTCCGGCACTCCTCCGAGAACGCTAGTATAGCCGGCGACCCGTATCGCCGACGACCCGACGTGCCGCGTCGACTACACTTCCCGCACCACCTTGTACCCCGGCACCACCAACACCATCCCCGCCCGCAGCACCGGCGGCCAGCCCAACCCGTTCGCGTCCGCGATCAGCCGCGCGTTGCGCGCGACGTCCGAATCGCCGAAGGCGCGGCGGGCGACGGCGAACATGCCCTCGCCCTGGAGCACCTTGATCGCCGGGAAGACGGCGGTGGTCGGCAGCGGGTCGGGGGTGGGGCCGGGGCCTGGATCGACCGGGCCGGGCGTCGTGCGCACCGGTACCGCCATGGCCGTGGCGACCTCCGGCAGGTCCGCCAGCGCGCTGCGCAGCGGCTGGTTCGGCCAGATGACGTTCGTCGGGTGGCTCTCGTCGCTGTTCCAGATGAACCACGTCACGCCCAGGACCTTGCCATCGGCGGCGCACGCGTCCAGGAGACCGCGCATCGCCTGAATGGTCTTGGTGGCGCGGGCGGGGTCGTTGTGGGCGAACGTGCCGCTCTCGCTGATCAACAGCGGCTTCGTCGGGAACTGCGCCCGCACGCCCCCTGGATCCGCGGGCCGACCCGGCTGTACGGTATCGCGCCAGCCCTTGGGCCGAAAGTCGCGCAGCATGTGCCAGAAGGCGTCGCTGCCGCCGGGCAGCGTCTTGTCGCCCTGCGCGCCCCATTCCATGTGGCCATACGGGTGGGTGGCCATGATCTCGACGCGCTGGACAGCGTCCTTGATCGCCGGCACCTGAAACTCGCTGTCCGGCACGTCGGTCTGCGCGTCGTGGCCGCTGGCCAGGGCGCCGAAGCACGAGAGCGCCTTGCGGCCGGGGATCAGACGGTCCACTTCGTTCCAGAAGTCGATCTGCCACTTGCCCATCTTGTCGTACTCGGCGGCCGTTGTGGCCAGGTACGGTTCCAGGTTCTGCTCGTTGCAGGCCGAAACGCACACGAACGGGTCGTCCCATAGGTTCGCGGTCTGCGCCCCGTTCTTCCAAGCCGACAGCAGCCGCACGGAGTGCTCCGCCCAGACCTTCGGCTCGACGGCGCGCCAGTTCGGGTGGAACATGCGCACGTGGACCAAGCGCTCCGGCGCGGCCGGGATCCCCTGCGGCGGCCAGCCCATGCGCAGCTTGTTGAACCAGTACGCGTTCTCCTGGTCGCCCCACTGCTGCGCCAGATCATCGTGCTCGAACATGAGGTGGTGCAGGATCGTGACCGTGCCGCGCAGCTTGGCCGCCTGCAGCATCTGCTCGATGTTCCAGTGCCGGTTGTTCGAAACGTGCATCCCGTTGACGACGCGCATAAGGTTGCGACTCCTGGTGTGGGGAAGCCCGCGGCATCGCCTTAGCACGGACGAACGCGGGCGCGCCGACGATCATACACCAACGACGGACGGGGGTCCGACGGAGATCCGACGGAGGTCCGATGGACATTGCCGCGTTTCAACAGGCGATCGAGGCCACGTACGGCGACCGGGACCGCAAGCGCGGCGAGGCGGCCGCGTTCCTGTGGTTCGTCGAGGAGGTCGGCGAGTTGGCCGAAGCGCTGCGCCGCGGGAGCGACGCGGAACGGCTCGGCGAGTTCGGCGACGTGCTGGCGTGGCTGGTGACGCTGGCCAGCCTGCACGGCGTGGACATGTCCCTCGCGGCGGCGCGGTTCGCAGAGGGGTGTCCGAAATGCGGCGGACGGCCGTGCGTGTGTTGACGGCGCGCATGCGGATCGGCCGCGTCGCCGTCCCGCCGCGTCCCCGCTAGTATACTGGACGCTTCCGCCGGCCCGTGCGGCCCCCCATCGACCTGGACCCACCGATGACCATGACC